>CAYPIZ010000007.1:1556-14808 GCA_964410935.1 uncultured Acetobacter sp.
AGCTTAAAGCAATATGCAATAAAAATCCCCGCTGAGTTTTCAACGGGGATTTTTTAGTGCGTTATTGTGCGAATTATTGAGCAGGGCAGGGGAATAAAAAAACCGCCGGAGAACCGACGGTCTTCTAATCTTTTATTGATCCAAGAAAGAACGCAAACGCTTGCTTCGGCTCGGATGCTTCAGCTTACGCAAAGCCTTGGCCTCAATCTGACGAATACGCTCACGCGTAACGTTAAACTGTTGTCCAACTTCTTCCAAGGTGTGATCCGTATTCATACCAATACCGAACCGCATTCTAAGAACACGCTCTTCTCTTGGTGTTAAAGAGGAAAGAATACGTGTGCAAGTCTCCTTCAAATTGCTGTGAATGGCAGAATCTACAGGCTGCAAAGCATTCTCATCAGCAATAAAATCGCCCAAAGAAGAATCTTCTTCATCGCCGACAGGGGCTTCCAAGCTTACCGGCTCTTTGGCAATCTTCATCACTTTACGGATCTTATCAACCGGCATGGAAAGTCGTTTTGCCAACTCCTCCGGTATCGGCTCACGCCCCATCTCCAACATCATCTGCCGCGACGTACGTACCAATTTATTGATTGTTTCAATCATGTGTACCGGAATACGAATAGTGCGCGCCTGGTCTGCAATAGAACGGGTAATAGCCTGTCTAATCCACCAAGTTGCATAGGTGGAGAATTTATAACCGCGGCGGTATTCAAATTTATCAACGGCCTTCATCAACCCGATATTTCCTTCTTGAATCAAATCCAAGAATTGCATACCGCGGTTCGTGTATTTTTTGGAAATGGAGATCACCAAACGCAAGTTTGCCTCAATCATTTCTTTTTTAGCCCGCTCGGCTTCTCTTTCACCCCGTTTAATGGTATCCACCATTTTACGATATTCCGCAATAGGCAGACCGCATTCTTTACTCATCTCTGCCAAAGAAGCACGGAGTTCCAAAATTTCATTCCGGTTGTTGTTGATAAAATTGTTCCAGTGCTTATCTTTCTTTTCTTCCAATTTTTCAATCCAATTCGGATCAAGCTCAGAGTGTTGATAAGCCTCTAAGAAATCTTCACGTTTTACTTTAGCAGCCATGGCTAAACGCATCAATTTACCCTCAACCCCCATCAGGCGACGGTTTAATTCGTTCAACTGTTCAACCAATTCTTCCACACGGGCGGAGTTCAAGTGAATAGAACTCATCAATTCAACCAGCTCTTTTTTGATGTTAATATATTTCTTTTCCAGAGCAGGCTGTACCTTTCTTCCGGCCAAAATAGCTTTCATGCGTTGGGCTTGAATTCGGCTGAGCTCGTCATAATAACTGGAAATCTTGTTCAAAATATCCAAGACAGGCTCAAACAAAGCTGTTTCCATAGCTGTAATGGACGTAGCGGTATGGGAACCGTCTTCATCTTCATCACCGGCTTCTGAACCTTCTTCTCCGTCCAGAGCTTCGGCAGCTTCCATATCATCTTCTTCGCTTGCTTCATCAACGGTCTCGTCAAACTCAATATCGTTTTCCAGATCATCGTCAATGTCGTCCAGATTCTTGTTTTCCAGGTCTTTTGTAACTTGTTCCAAGTCATCGTCAACAGGGGCTGCATCATCTTCATACACAATAGCAGCTGCATCAACCCCGTACATCATTTCCAGGTCAATAATATTACGAAGTTGGGTTGTCCCTTCAACCAATTCATCACGCCACTTGGAAATGGCTTTCAAAGTCATCGGGTTTTCGCACAAACCGTCAATCATCACGGTTTTACCGGCTTCAATACGCTTAGCAATGGCAATTTCACCCTCACGAGAGAGCAACTCAACCGTTCCCATCTCTTTCAGATACATCCGCACCGGATCATCAGAACGCATAAGTTCTTTACCGTCAAAGTTTCCTCCGGATTCATCTTCATCCATCAGGTCATCTTCGCCTGACTCACGGCTATCTTCGGTATCTTCATCAAAATCATCCGTCTCATCGGCAGAAATAATGCTGATTTCCATATCCGAAATCGCTGCCATGATATCTTCAATCTGATCGGAAGTTTCTTTTTCTGAAGGTAAAGCCTGATTAAGTTCTTCAATGGTGATGTAGCCGAGTTCTTTTCCTTTGGCAATCAACTTTTTGAGTGCACCGCCGAATGAATCCAACAAAGGGGCATCTCCCCCTTGATATTCGTCTTTATCTATTTCTGACATGTCTTTCCCTAAAAACGTGTTTTATACAGAGTATAAAATTTTTGTTTGCAAACGCTAATAGAGATAACCTTTTTACCCCCGAATGTCAAGAGCTATTTGCCAACTTATATACGATTTTTTGCAAAGCCCACAGTCCACTGTCAAAAGGGCTTTATTCGGTGTCTGAAGTGGCGTGAGAGAGAATTGCATCACGTTCTTTTTTCAACGCCTCAATTTGCAGATAGGCTTCTTCGCTAAAATTCAGACAAAGATCCGCTGTCTGAGTTTTTATTTCGTCTTCAAGCTGCTTTAATTTATTTTCTAAAAGTAATCTCTCAATATTCTTTCTTAAATCATTGATAAACGGAATTTTCTTCTTTAACATCTCCAGCTCCCAAAAAGGAATAAGAATGTTGTTTTCTTTTAATTTCTTTTCAAAATCTTCCCCACTGATCGGAATTTCCGTTTCATGATAAAAATCCGCAATTTGATTGAGCTTGTCTTTGAGCTTTTGATTTTTTATATCGGTTGAAAAGACTTCTTCCTCATAATCATCAATCAATTCCGGATAAACAATCCACGCCGCCAGAATAAATTTTAAACCTTTATCCTGCTCACTTTGCGCACTCTGTTGCAGCAGCTGCGGTTGAGAATCAAACGTGTGTGTCAGCGTATTCCGAGCAGGCTTTCCATAGCGATTATCCTGCCATCCGTTTTGCTGGCGTCTTCCTGTCCAAGGCTGACGATAAGTCGGAGTATTTGACGGTGGTGCATAAGGTGTCGGAGCAGGGGACTGTTGCACGGTTTCCGTCTGTTGCGGAGAAGCCGGAGCTTGAGCAATAGGATTCTTTTTCCATGCAGCTTGCTTAAAGTTTAGATATATTCTGTCTTTAATCTCCTGCGCATAATAGCTGCGTACTGTCTGATCCGTAATCTTAGCCACTTCCGCCAAGAGTGTTTTTTCAATCAAGGCTTTCTTTTCCGGTGTGGAACTATCCTCATTTTCGGTATATTTTCGCCAGAGAATATCAATCAGCGGGCTTGTTTTATTCATCAAAGCCGCAAAATTTCCGGCCCCGTGTGCTCTTAAATATTCATCAGGGTCCATATTGTCCGGTAGAAATAAAAATTTAAGGGAATATCCTGCTTTCAAAATCGGTAAAACGCGATCTACCGCTCGCATAGCCGCCTTAACCCCCGGGGAATCCCCGTCCAAACAAAGGATCGGCTCATTGCACACTTTCCAAGCCTCTATAATCTGTTCCTCGGTGAGGGCGGTTCCTAAAGGGGCAACGGCATAATGAAAGCCGAAACTGTCTAAAGCAATAACATCCATATACCCTTCGCAGATAATCAACTTTTTTTCCTGATAAGCGGAATCTCTTGCTTTATCCAAATTGTACAAATTGCGCCGTTTGTTAAAAATGGGCGTATCCGGAGAGTTCAGATATTTCGGCTCAATTTTTTCCATCACCCGTCCGCCAAAGGCAATAATTTTCCCTTGCTTATTGGTAATAGGAATCATCACCCGATTACGAAAGAAGTCATGCGGTTTGCGGGCGGCATCTTCCGGTATGGCAATCAAGCCGAGTTCTTTTAAATCTTTCTCTTCAATGTGAAGCGATTTGAGATGTGCCATCAGCCCGTTGTTATTCGGGGCAAAACCGAGGCGAAATTTTTCAATTGTTTCTTTGCTGAGGCCTCTCTTTTGAGCGAAATAGGCAAGTCCTTCCGCACCCACGGGCATTTTCAGATTTTTTTCAAAAAAGAGGGCAGCCTGTTCCATAATTTCATACAGAGATTTCCTGCTTTCGTTTTCTTCTTTGTCTTTTTTAGAAAATTGCGGCATGGTCAACCCGGCTTGATGTGCCAGTTTTTGCAAGGCCTCTAAAAACGGTAAGCCGTTAGCTTCCATCTCAAATTTAACGATATCTCCATGCGCACCGCAACCGAAACAGTGATAAAATCCCTTGGCTTCATTCACGGTAAACGAGGGCGTTTTTTCGTTATGAAAGGGACAAAGCCCCTGATACTCACGCCCTTTTTTTGTCAGCTTAACTTTGGCTCCGACAACATCAGCGATAGAGATTCTGGCATGAAGCTCTTCAATAAAACGCTGTAAATCGTCGTTGGTCGCCATTCAAACATTACCCCAAAAGGCTTTTAATTAAAGCAGAGGCTTTACCCATATCCACCTGACCGGCGTATTGAGCTTTCAATTCAGCCATAACTTTGCCCATATCTTTCATCCCGGCAGCCCCGATTTTTGTGATGATACCGCTTAATACGGCTTTAGTTTCTTCTTCATTCATCTGCTTTGGCAGAAAACGCTCAATCACGGTAATCTCTGCCTGTTCTTTAGCTGCCAATTCCGGACGTCCGCCTTCGGTATAAATTTTAGCGGATTCATTACGTTGTTTAATCATTGTTTGCATCATAGAAAGCAAATCGGCGTCGCTGGCACATTCCTTACCCTGTCCACGAGCTACCACATCTTTTTCTTTCTGTCCGGCAATAATCAGACGAACGGCGGAAACGGTAGCCATATCTTTAGCTTTCATTGCTTCTTTCAAAGCATTTTGCAAATCTTCTCTTAACATCATATTCTCCTAAAAAATTTGTTTATTCGGGTTTTGCAAACCCTAATGTCAGGTTAACCGTACCGGCGCTTTTCGGGGCAGGTATTGTCAGATTAACCTTTTTAACCTCATGTGCACTGAGGAGCTTATTTTCCTCAGCCACAGGAAAAGTTTTTTCCACACCGCTGATTGTCAAATCCGGGAGGCGTGTCAAAAAGCGAGAGTCATTTTTAATCTCTGCCGTAATATTTAACACATTTTCACCGTCAACGGTCGCTTCATCCAAAGAAATTGTTCCAAAACTCAAATATTGTTCATTATTCAGCCCGCTAAGGTGAATTTTTTGATACCATGCCTCAGCCTGCGGATAGAAGGTTACAATATCCCTTCTGAAGAACAATAAAAGAGCGGCAATAAATAGAATCCAAATCAAAAAGACGGTCTTTTTATATCCTTTAAAAGGTTTTTCCGTAGCAAACCTGTCTTCCGGTAGGGCGGTTAATTCCGCAGTTCCTCTTTCAAACAGGTGAGGTGCTTTTTTCATATTTTTTTCTTGAATTTCCTGGTCTGTCCGAATGGTAAAAGATGTGCCGTGATCAGAGGTCAGCGTTAGCTCATTTTCAGGATAGATCTCTCTTTGCGGCCTCTCATGAATACCTTCTTGCATAAGGATTTCATCTGAAGACCGAGTCCTTACGCCGGATTTCCCGTCAGCCGGAACCGTAAAATTTTTACGATTAGCAGGATATCTTCGTGCCGGCGGTTCAGAAACCTCAATCGGCTCCACATAAACGGCATCTTCCGTGTTTGCTTCATAATCCAGAGCATCTTCGCGTAAAGCGTGCCACACATTAGAGCAGGCCTGACAACGAAACATCCGTCCTGTTTTACCGATTAAATCATCGGAAATTTCATAAATACTATGGCATTTTGGACAACAGATTAACATGTTTTTTTCCTCATTTATAGCGTTAAGCCGAAGTATAAGCCAAAATTCTATATAATCAAACCTTTTTTTCCGAATCGAGCAAAAAATCCGGTCTAGAAGGTAACTTTATTGATTTCTTCTCCGTTTTTATAGGTAATTAAAGCCGTTAGACCGCCTTTTTTATCAAATTCTTTCGCCGTACCTTCAAGCTTTCCGTTCTTACAAAAAGCCAATACTTTTGGCTTTCCGTTTAAATAATAAGAATTACTGTGTCCGGAGCACTTTCCTTTATTGTAATCAACAGCCGCTGTGATATTGTTTCCTTTGGTGTAAAAACGGGAAGTTCCGTGCAATTTCCCGTTGACATAAGTCACCGAACTCTTAACGGCGCCGTTTTTATAGTATTCTTCAAATACCCCGTTCTTCTTACCGTCTTTGTAACTCCCTTTATTTCTGAGAGAACCGTCCGGGTAATAAGCTAATAGTGTATCGGTCTGTTTGCCTTTATAAAAATTTGAAATTTCTTCTATCTGTCCGTTCTTATAAAAGGAAACAACTTTCCCGTGTGGTTGGTCTTTACGATAAGTAGCACTTAAGCTCAGCCTTCCCTTATTGTCGTAAGCTTGATAAAGTCCGTCCATTTTTCCGTTAACATAGTGGATTTCTTCTTTTAGGCGCATTGTCTTGGAATATTTTTGATAAACACCGGTAATCGGCTTATGTTCGGCATCAACCCTAAGCCCGTTTTCTTCGATAGACGTTTTATCATTATAGAGTGTGGTCAATTGTGCCATCTGACAAGCACAAAGCCCCAAACCGACAATAAGCAATACTGTTTTTTTCATGTAAACCTCTTTTTCTAAATTGCTAAGGTCATAATCTCTAAAATTTAATTCTGCAAGTAAAATAAATCTAAATACCAAGGCATCAAACCTTTAAAATCTCCTTTTACGGCTTATCTTAAATAAAAAAGGAGAAGAAAATGTCACAATGTGGTAAAGAACGGTGGATTTGTACACTATGCGGGTACATCTATGACGGTGAAATTCCGTTTAGAGAACTACCGGATGATTGGCGCTGCCCGTTATGCGGAGTCGGCAAAGAACTTTTTGTTTTGAAAAACTAAAACCGCGGTAGAAAAATAACTTGCGAACAAAAAACTTATCTTTTATACTCTGCCCGTCAAAGAAAGTAAAAACTTTGAATTTTTATGTTTCTTTGGTGATGTTTAACCATATTCACTAAGAGGATATAAATGAAAGTACTCGTCGGAATGAGCGGAGGAGTAGACTCATCTGTGGCGGCATGCTTGTTAAAAGAAGCCGGACACGAGGTCATCGGGGCAACCATGTCTATATGGGATAAAAACAAAAAATATCACATGACAGCCCATAAAGATGCTTGTTTTTCCCCCCATGAGGAAGAAGATATCAAAGAAGCTTCTGCCGTCTGCCAAAAATTAGGGATAGAATACCATGTGATTGACTGCACCAAACAGTATCAAAAAATGGTGCTAGATAATTTTAAGCAGGAATATCTGGCCGGACATACGCCTAATCCCTGTGTGCGTTGTAATGCCACCATCAAATTCAAAGCCTTGCCGGAAAGTGCCAAAGAGCAGGGGATTGTATTTGATAAATTTGCCACCGGTCACTATGCCCGTTTATCGTATAATGAAACTTTACAGCGGTATCAACTGCGCCGTGCCATTGATGCAAAAAAGGATCAATCTTATTTCATCTACCGGCTTCAACAAGAACAATTAGCCAATATTTTGCTTCCCTTAGGGGATTATACCAAAGACGTTGTGCGTGAAATTGCCCGTAAATACGGTTTGAAAGTGAGTGATAAACCCGATAGTCAGGATTTTTACAGTGGGGATATTAACGACATTTTGGAGCAAACGCCTCGGATCGGTAATTTTGTAGATAAAGACGGTAAAGTTTTGGGACAACACCAAGGAATTTGGAACTTTACCATCGGACAGCGTCGGGGCTTAGGGGTCAGTGCTGATAGACCGCTATATGTTATCGGTCTCAAAAAAGAGAGTAACGAAGTGGTTTTAGGATATGCCGAAGACGGCTTAAAGGAAGAATTGACCGCACAAGAAGTCACTTGGTTGTCCGTGCCGGAAATTACCGAACAAACGGCAGTCAAAGTCCGTGTCCGTTCTTCTCAAGTACCGGTAGCTGCCGTCTTAACGCCACAGTCAGATAAAACGGTTTCAATTCGCTTTTTTGAAAAGCAAAAGGCCGTGGCTGTCGGGCAATCCGTCGTCTTTTATGATGATGAAGACTATGTTTTAGGCGGTGGTATCATCAAAGGTGCCAAAGATGACGCTGAATAAAGCAGAAATTATTGACCTTCTGAGTGATGAACAACATCAACCGGAATTGTTAAAACATGCCGATCAGGTGCGCAAACAATATGTCGGTGATGCTGTTCATCTCCGTGGTTTGATAGAGTTTTCCAATATTTGCCGTAATAATTGCCTGTATTGTGGTATCCGTCGGGGGAACGCGCATGTCTGCCGCTATCACATGAGTGAAGAAGAACTGATAGAAACAGCGCATAAAGCAGCTCACTTAGGCTTTAAAACGATTGTCATGCAGTCCGGTGAAGATATGTACTACACAACAGAACGTCTTTGTCGGATCATTTCTGCTATAAAAAAGTTTGATGTGGCGATTACTTTGAGTATTGGAGAGCGTCCGTATGAAGAATATAAAGCCTTCAAAGAGGCTGGGGCAGATCGCTACCTGATGCGGATTGAAACAACGGATAAAGCCCTGTATCATAAACTGGATCCGCAAATGAGCTGGCAATATCGTTATGAATGCCTGCTCAATCTGAAAAAACTCGGTTATGAACTCGGGTCAGGAATTATGGTCGGCTTACCGGAGCAATCTTTGGAAAGTATTGCCGAAGATTTGTTATTTTTAAAAGATCTCGGTGTGGATATGGCCGGTATCGGTCCTTTTATTCCCCACAGTCAAACCCCGTTGGCTTCTGCAAAAGGCGGAACCTTGGATCTGGCTTTACGGACAATGGCGGTTATGCGCCTGCTGTTACCGGATATCAATATTCCGGCAACGACAGCTATGGAAAGCCTACATCCTCAAGGACGAATTATGGCTCTCAAAGCCGGAGCAAATGTAGTGATGCCGAACGTGACCGAGGGTGAATATCGTAAACTCTATGAACTTTATCCCAATAAAATTTGTGTGAATGATACACCGGCTCATTGCCGTAGTTGTATCGGTTTAAAAATAATGAGTATCGGCCGGACGATAGGCGAGGGATACGGTTCTCACCAAAAAATCGCGCAATAAAAAAGACGGAGTAAAAACCCCGTCCTTTTTCTAACTTTATGAAATAAAATTAGTTCAAAGCATCTTGCAAAGTTTTGCCTGCTTTAAATTTAGCTTGCTTCTTGGCAGGAACTTTAATTGTAGCGCCTGTACGAGGATTGCGAGCTGTTGTGGCAGCACGTTTGTTAACGGAGAAAGTTCCGAAACCGATAAGACGAATTTCATCACCTTTCTTCAAAGCTTTTGTAACAGAAGCTACAAATGCATCAACGGCTTTACCGGCATCAACTTTTGTTAATCCGGCTACTTCAGCAATGCTTGCTACCAAATCATTTTTATTCATGAAAAATCTCCTTAATTCAAAAATATCTCAGAGATAATCTCTGATTAACTAAACTTAAGACCCGAAAAACAAATAAGTCAAAGAAAAATCAATGTTTTCCCCAAGCAAAGTGATTTTTTTTCTTTTTTTTGTTAAAAAAATGCTTTTCGGACCTGTTTTTAACGTAAAAACATACGCTTTTTCCCTAAAATCCCCAAAAAAGATACCAAACGACTCGGGAGTCGCAGAAAAGTTATCAGATTCTCTTTGTGAAAATAAAGGAAATTGTTGACAATCCCGCAAAAAAGCGCCAGCATAACAGCATACAAATCCTTATATATGGAGGGGAAAATGAGTACTGTTAAAGTCTGCTTAGTTACGGGAGCTACCGGTGTTATCGGGCAACATTTGTTGGCGGATCTTGTGTCTGAAAAGAAAAAAGTTTTAGCCTTGGGTGATCCTGCAGATGCGTTTAGCCCGGATGTTTTGCAAAATAAAGCGATCAGAGTCAACACGGCATTACCCGTTACGCCCGAGTCGTTTAAGCATCATGATGTGCAATTTTGTTTTGGGGATATCGGGGATATATCTTTTCTGGCCTCTGTTTTTGCAACAGCCGTGAAAAGCGGAATAGAAATAGAGTATGTTTTTCATCTGACCGCTAATGAGGTTATTCAAAAAACTTCACCGGCGGCGTTTCACCCCGGTTTTTCGGCTGCTGCCAATGTGCTGGAAGTGGTTAGGGCCTATGCTCAAAGCCATAAAGAGACTTTTAAAGGATTGTTCTTTGCTTCTGAAACGGATAAAAAAACAGCAGAAAAAACCGCTGCTCTGGTGGCAAAGATTGCGCAAAAAGACGGTTTTCCGGCTATCGTTTTTGACGGTGAAGATGATGACTCCGTTATCGGAGAGGGCTATCACGGAAAAACTTCTTTAGAGAGCTTGTATCGTGTGGCTTCACCTTTTGTTTTGCCCCAAACAATACAACCTAAAAATGAAACACCTACAACGGAAAGAACATACATCAAAAAGCTCCTCCGTGCCGTCCATCATATCATCAAATCATAGATACGGCTTGCTTTTCCGGTTAATAACGTAGGTGATTCCCTTTATCAAAGGTCTTTCATACGGTGTCTTTGCAAACAGCTGTATTTGGCAATTTTTAGAAACGGCAACATAATCTTTCCCGTCCTTTTTCAGGTTAAATTGTTTTGGCATTTTTGAGCAATGCTGACAGTCATTCGGCCGAATACAAACGGCAGAGGTAAACAAAGCCGGATAATCAAAACAAATCTCCGCTAACGGTAGCACACTTTGTTGCACAATTTTTTCCATGTTATCGGGGGAATTTTCCAAGGCCAATGTGGCAAACTGCACTCCGATTTCTTTCAGTTCTGCAACGGCATAACGATTCGCCACATATAAGAAACTTCCGGCAGCAATTTCCACATTTTTATATGGTTTCAAGAACTCAAAAACGTAGTAATTTTCTGCCATGAACTGCCGAACACCCCGTGCTATGAGTTGCTCCACGGTAAGGCGCAATTTTGCGGTATTGCGACAAATTTGCGGCAATCTGAACCAGGCATCCGCAATGTCTTTCTCATCAAAAGCCGTTGTATCGGTATCTGCTTCAATATCAATAATTTTAATTTCTTTACTGTTCAAACAGGGCGTTATGGGTGAAAGCTTCGGTAAAATAAAAGGATTCTCTTTAGGCCGTTGGCTTAATTTTTCAATCAACTGCCGCCGCAATTCGTTGGCAACGGATACCGGTAAAAATAAACCTTGCGGGTTCTTCACGCTCACTTCATCAAAGCAAAAATCCGTTCCCCCCGTCTTGGCAAAAGCTTTGGCAATTCCTTCCGTCACTTTTTGCACGTCATTGGCTTTTTCAAAATTTCCTTTAAGAGATACCGCCGTACTTTCTGCCATAGCCCAAACTTCCGTCGGCGTCATTTCTACCACAACGGCAAAATTCTCCTGATTACGAAAGCTGTTCGGACGCGGTTTTTCGTAATCATACTTTCCTTTGACCGCAGTTGAAGAGGCCAAATAAATTGGTGCCCCGAGGGCTAAATGCGGATGTTCTTCGGGGAGCTCCACTTCAACCACATCCCCTTTATATGCTTCAAATACCGGTTTGTTTTTAAGTTTCAAAGTCTTTATCCCAAACCCGAAAGGCTTTTCAATTCCCTGAACATCAATTTGCAAACCGTCATAACGGGCGAGGGCGTGTGTGGTTCTAAAACTCAAATAATTTTTAGTGACCCGTTCCACCGTACCGATTAACAACCCTCTATGCCCCACAAAATTTTCATCGGTAATATCTTTGTTTTTGCCGTTAAAATGGAATTGACACCACGGTCTGGAAAAAATCTGTTTAATATCTTCCGCCATCGTTTCGTCTTTTGCTTTTCCATCCAGAATATGCCGATAATATGCCGTTACGGCGGCAACATAAAGCGGAGATTTTTTCCTCCCCTCAATTTTCAAAGATAAAGCCGGAATACGCAACACTTTTTCTTCCAAAGCCAGATCTTTCATTGAGAAAAGGTGTCCCGAAGCATCTTCTTTTTTGAAAACGGAACGACAAGGGTAGGCACACCGTCCCCGATTGGCACTTTTCCCGTATTCTAAAGCAGAAAACAAACATTGCCCGCTGTAAGAATAGCACAATGCACCATGCACAAAAACTTCCAAATCCAAATCCGGCAGAGCCGTAGCGATGGTTTCAATCTCTTTCAAACTCAATTCCCGAGCCAACACCACCCGTTTGAACCCTAAAGATTGCAGATATTTTGCCCCTTCCAGATTATGAACGGCCATTTGCGTACTGGCATGCAATTCTATTTCCGGTAACAATCGTTTTGCCAGATAAAACACCCCTAAATCCTGAATAATGAGTGCATCAACCCGTGCTTTGCGCAGTGCTGCAAAAACGTCAGGTAATTCCTCAATTTCCGCCTCGGTTAAAACGGTATTCAATGCCACAAAAACTTTACGTTTCAGATGATGTGCATAGGCTGTAAATTCATCTAATTCTTCTGCCGTAAAATTTTCTGCGCCGGCTCTTGCGGAAAACTTAGTCAATCCCAGATAAACGGCATCTGCACCGTTATGCAGCGCTGCATAACCGGCTTCAAGATTTCCGGCAGGGGCTAAAAGTTCGTGTTTCATCAAAGTTTCTTTCTTTAAGCAATGTAACAAAGTTGCGCATAAACTACGCTTTGCCGCTTCTTTTGTCAATAAAAAAGTCTTTCCATACGTTTGAGTATAAAACGATATTGACAACAAAAAATAATTCACTAAATTAGAGTAAAATAACTTTTATGAGGGGATTTTAATAATGAAGAAAAATTTATTGGCAACCGTTGCCATGGTCGTCTTATTGGCCGGGTGTGCAGATAACATCAATTCAAATCACTACTCAACTTCACAAACGGGCAAAATTTCTACCGTTGCCCAATGCACGGTTTTAAGTGTCCGTCAAGTCGGTGTCAGCGATAATTCCGGTGCCGGAACTTTGATCGGCGGTGTTGCCGGTGGTGTTGCCGGTTCAACTATCGGACATGGCACTTCCGCCAATACCTTAGGGGCTATCGGTGGTGCTTTGGTCGGTGGTCTGGTCGGGACAGCAGCCGAAAAAGGGCTTACTTCCCAAACCGCTTTGGAATATATCTTAAAGTTGGATAACGGCCAAATCATCAGCATCACCCAAGGGACGGATTATGCTTTAAGTGTCGGCCAACGTTGTTTGGTTCTCTATGGTTCTACCAATAGGGTAATTGCACAATAAAGTTAACAAGTTTCTATTTCTTGCGGATACCGAAGGGGGATTACTTCTTCGGTATTTTTTTATAGAGATTTCGCTTGTAAAAGTTCTTCCACAAAGCGGGGGAGGGTGTCACCTGCTTTTCCCATAATA
>CAYPIZ010000007.1:14908-17271 GCA_964410935.1 uncultured Acetobacter sp.
TTGTAAAAGTTCTTCCACAAAGCGGGGGAGGGTGTCACCTGCTTTTCCCATAATATGCCGATCAAAAAAGAGATTATTTGAGGTTGCCTCCAGATTAAACTCTATGGTCTCTGCGCCATAATATTTTGCCGTTTGCACAAAACTTGCTGCCGGAAACACAACGCCGGATGTCCCTACGGAAACAAACAAATCACACGTTCTCAGCAGATTTTCCACCTGATCCATATAAAGCAGATTCTCCCCAAAGAAAACAATATTCGGCTTCATCATCCCCATCACCTGACAGTTCGGACAAACCGTCTCTGTGGTCACATCACCCCAGCTTTCCAGCACCTGTCCGCAGTTCATACATACTGCCTGATTGATCTGCCCGTGAATATGAATAACGTTTTTGCTTTTGGCTTTTTCGTGCAGGGTATCTACATTTTGCGTAACGATATACACTTCCGCCTCGGATTCTTGTTGCAACTTTGTAATTGCCAAATGGGCAGCATTCGGTTTAGCGTTCCAGAGTTCCGGCTTCATGTTGTTGTAAAAATCGTGCACATAATCCGGGTTACGATAATAAGCTTCAATCGTTGCCACATCTTCCACCCGATGCTTATTCCACAAACCGTCCTCGCTTCTAAATGTTGCCAATCCGGATTCTGCAGAAATCCCCGCACCGGTTAAAAAGACGATACGCCGATATTGTTTGCTCATTTTTTCATCCTTAAAGTGTTTTTTAATCAATTTGCTATATATGTACGCCAAAGCTTATTTTTAAGCAACCGTTTTATTTGAATAAGGAGACAAAATATGTGTTGTAAAGGCATACTTTTAATTTTGGCATTGTTAATCGGTTTTGGGGCGATCATTTATCTGATCTACCAGGCTTATTCGTACATTCGCTGTGGTTGTGGTAAATACGGTCCGTTTGTGTCCAGTTACGGCAAAATTAAACAAGACATCATTGCCGAAGCCGGAGAATATTTAAAGAAATCCAAAAAGCCTTTGAAAGTGACGGATTTAGGGTGTGGCAGCGGGGCGTTGTTGATCCCCTTGGCTAAGGCTTTCCCAGAGCATACTTTTGTCGGCTTGGATTGGGATCTCATTCCGTTGACAATGGGTAAAATCAAAGCCATGGGGCTCAAGAATATTACCTTCGTTAAGGGCGATTATATGAAAACATCTCACGCCGATATGGACTTAATTTTATGTTATGTCTTAAAGGCCACCGGTGAGCCTCTGGGCAAAAAATTAGCCAAAGAAATCAAGAAGGATTGTGTTGTTATTTCCGAGATGTTTCCGCTTGGTCATTTAACGGAAATCAAGCAAATTGCCTCTTCAATTTACGGCGTACCTGAAAAGATTTTTGTGTATAAGAAACCCGCTGATAAAAAGCCGGAAACAGCCGCTAAAAAGCCAACATCAAAGCCTGCAAAAACGCAAACGTCAGCCAAGAAAACACCGGCTAAAAAATCTGCAAAAAAGGAAGGATAATTGATGTCAAAAAAGATCTGTTTTAGAATTTTCGTAATCGCCGTTATAGGGATAATGGCCGCTTTTGTTGCCGATTTCTCTCCGGTTACGCGTGAGGTTTCCGCCGTTTTCGGTGTTATGCAAGGGCTGTATTTAGCTGTGGCTTCTGTGGTGATTGCACTGCTTCTTTCTAAGCAAAAACACTATTGGCTGGTGATGTTGGGTTTGGCTGTGGTGACGGCAGTCATTTTGCAGCTTATTGCCGGTGCAACTGTCATCTCCCTTGCACTAGTTTATAAAATTATAGCGTTTATGGTTTATGCTTATTTACTGCAACTCATACGCTTTATGTGGTAGGTGAAACATGATTAAAGGAATTATTGCTCTTTTTACGTCCGGTGTGATTTACAATCCGATGGTCTTGTTAGGGATCATCGGGGGCTTTGCGGCCATGTTCACTCTGGACGGTAAAGGGATAAACACCTTATGTCATAATCCGGATTTGTATTTCTCTATGTTGGCCTTGGCCGGTATTTATGTTATCGGCTTTAGGAGAGTGATTAATGATGATTTTCGGGTAGATTGGCCCCAAACGATTTTGCGTCTGGTTGGCAATTTTCTGAAATTGGTGATTTCCTTTTTCTGCGCCATGATGTTCATCGGCATGTTCTCATTTGATGAAGATGAGATTGGCTCGGCTCCGCAATCTCCGGAAGAACAACAGGTGGAGCAGGAACTCCGTCAATACCGACAAATCCTCAAGGATAACGGTATCACGGATGAAAACCTTGAAGATGTTTTAAAATGAAAAAATACCGAAGAGAAATCTTCGGTATTTTTTTAGTGTGCGGCGTTATCTCTTAAGAGATATATGTTACCCCCGAGAGGTATAACATTTGCTC
>CAYPIZ010000008.1:0-15273 GCA_964410935.1 uncultured Acetobacter sp.
AATAGGGCATTCCATAGCGTGCTTTTTAACAATTCTGTTTGCGGTTTGCACGGCACGTACCAACGGCGAACAATAAATTGTTGTGAATCCTAAGCTGGACACCTTCTCACCCAAAGCATCTGCCTGAGCTTTTCCGGTTTCATTTAAAACGTCATCAGAACCGTTTCCTTGCCAAATTTCAGCGAGGTTTTTATCAGTCTGACCATGACGAAAAATGTAGAAATTTTTTTTCATAATCTTTTAGAATAATTTTTTTGTAGGGGCAAGATATACGCTTAAAAAATCATTTATGCAACAAAAAACCGCCCTTACGGACGGTTTTTAAATAAAATTTCAAAACATTTACGCCGTCAGTGCAGCCGCTAAAGCTTCAATCTGCGCCATATCTCCCGTTTTGAAAGCGGATTTGAGCGTTACAACCGGTTCAATAAACGAAATATTTTTAAGACCTTCCAGCTCTGCTTTCATCTTTTTCGCCGCCAGCGGAGCCCAAGAGCCGTTTTCAATAAAACCGACTGTCCGATTCTGATAGTTTTTCGCTTTCAAATGTGCCAGAAAACTCTCCATACAAGGGAACATATCCCCATCGTAGGTAACACTCGCCAAAACCATTCTGTCATAACGAAAAGCATCTTCCACCGCTTCTGCCATATCTTCACGCGCAAGATCGGTTATGGCGACTTTTACACCCTTGTTTTTCAAAACTTCATAAAGCTTCCATGCGGCTTTTTTGGTATTACCGTAAACCGAAGCAAAGGCAATCAAAACACCGGCATCTTCCGCACGATAGCTGCTCCAAATATCGTATTTTTCCAGATAAAAACCTAAATTTTCCGTCAACATCGGGCCATGCAAAGGGAAAATCTTTTGAATATCCAAAGTCTTTGCTTTCTTTAATAAATTTTGCACCTGGACACCATATTTGCCCACAATATTGATGTAATAACGTCTGGCTTCACAGGCCCAATCATCATCCACATCCAACGCCCCGAATTTACCGAAAGCATCCGCAGAAAACAAAATCTTCTCTTTCTGCTCATAAGCAACCATAACTTCCGGCCAATGGACCATCGGGGCCATGATAAATGAAAGTGTATGCTGCCCAAGGGTAAGTGTTTCCCCTTCGTTAACGACTACTTTACGCTCGCTCAGATCCAGATTTTCAAAAAACTGAGGTATCATATTAAATGTCTTAGGATTGGAAACAACTTTGGCATTTTTATATTTCTCCAAAAAGCGGGAAATATTAGCCGCATGATCAGGCTCCATGTGTAAAACAACCAAGTAGTCCGGCTCACGCCCGTTCAAAACCTGTGTCAAATTATCAAACCAGGTATCCGTTACCCGTTCATCCACCGTGTCCATAACAGCAATTTTTTCATCCATAATGACATAGGAATTGTATGAAACGCCGTCGGGAACAATGTATTGTCCTTCAAATAGATCTAAAGTTTTATCATTAGCGCCGACATAATAAATCGATTCCGTAAGTTTTTTATTTTGCATCGTTTTTAACTCCTAAATGACGAATATTACTATCCTATTTAACCTTTTCTTCTATAATTGCAACAGCTTTTTGAAAGACCTCGTCTATATCCATCAATGATGTGTCCAAGATCACCGCATCGGCTGCCGGTTTCATCGGGGCATCTTTACGATTGGCATCCCGCTCATCACGTGCTTTGACATCTGCCAGAACTTCCTCATAGACGGCTGGCATTCCTTTGGCTAAAAATTCCTCATACCGCCGTTTAGCCCGAACTTCCGGCGAGGCCGTAACAAAAAGTTTAACCTCTGCTTGCGGACAAATCACCGTACCGGTATCTCTACCGTCATAAATGACACCGTTTGCCGGAGTCCCATCGGCGAATAAAGGGGTTTTGGCAAAATTACGCTGCATATCCAGAAGACGTGCGCGAACACCGGGATAACTTGAAATAACCGAGGCAGCTTGTCCCCCTTTGGCTGAACGAAAATCTACATGTTTGGAAAGCTTCATCATTTGCGCAAAAGTCAACTCTTCGGCAATTTTTTCTGCTGCAGATACATCCGTCAACGCTGTTTCCGTCAAAAGCATCTGCAAACCCACTGCCCGATACACCATACCGGTATCAAAATATGCCAGACCGTATTTTTCTGCCAGTTTTTGCGAAAGAGTTCCTTTTCCGGCAGCTGCCGGTCCGTCAACCGTAATAATCATACTTTCCTCGTTTCATAATTAAAAAATTTTATCTATTCTTTAACACATCTTCTTTAATATCATAGCAGAAAATAACTTTATACAAAGAATAACGGCAATGGCAAAAAATTTTCGTTTATACATCAAAGAACCGCTTGTTATAAATAAACAAATCCCCCTTTCCGAAGAACAGACGCACTATCTCAAAAACGTCGTAAAATATACCGTAGGGGAAACCTTAAATTGCTTTGATAACCTCAATGGAGAGTTTGAATGCCGCTTAAGTGAACTCGGCAAAAAAAGTGGAGAAATCCTCGTACTCCAAAAAATAAAAGAGTTTGTCGCCGTACCGGATATCTGGCTTCTGTTTGCCCCGTTGAAAAAAGATAAAACCGATTTCGTAATAGAAAAGGCAACCGAACTCGGGTGTAGAAAGATTATCCCGACTTTAACCAAATATACCATTACGGCAAATGTCAAAACAGAACGTTATGTTGCCCAAAGTATCGAAGCGGCAGAACAATCCAGACGGACGGATTTACCGGAAATCGCTTCACCTCACACCTTAACGGATATCCTGGAAAATTGGGATACTTCCCGCACGCTGTTTTATATGGATGAGACCTTACAAAGCCGCCCGTTTTTAGAAGTTTTAGGTAATTATCCGTCAAAATCCGCTGCGATTCTCATCGGACCGGAAGGTGGATTCTCTATGGAAGAATTAAATTTATTACGTACCTGTCCTTTCGCTGTCGGGGCGACCCTCGGTCCACGGATTCTTAGGGCAGAAACAGCCGTTGCTGCTGCACTGTCTTGTTGGCAGTTGATAAACGGAGATTGGAGCAAATAAAATGAAAATACTAATTGCAGATGATCATAAACTTTTCTTAAAAGGGCTGGAGTTTATTTTAGAAGAAAATATCTCCAAACCGGAAATTGTTGCCGCGGAAGATTATACGGAAATCTTTAGAATATTGGAGCAACAACCGGATTTTGATTTGATTATAACGGATTTAGCCATGCCGGGGGCAAATTGGTTGAGTGCTATCCAAAAAATACATGAGATGCTTCCGGAAACCCCGATTATCATCATCTCCGCGGTATTTGACCGAGAGATTCTTCAAAAGACATTGGATATCGGGGTGGCCGGCTACATTCCGAAAACCGCATCAAATAACCTGATTATCAGTGCCATCAATTTGGTATTGGCCGGTGGGGTTTACATTCCTCATGAACTATTGTATAGCACGCCACAACAACAGAAAAATGATGAACAACAAAAAGAATATGTCGCCCCGCTTAAAGCTTTGGAAAAGATGACGGAGAACACTGTTTCCACCACTCAAAAGGGCTTAACGGAACGCCAGATTGAAATTGTAAAATGTATTGCCGAGGGGCTGTCTAACAAACAGATTGCCTACAAATTAAATCTGAAAGAAGGAACGGTCAAAGTTCACATTACCATCATCTTAAAAGTGCTGAATGTGAAAAACCGTACTTCTGCGATCATTGAGGCTTCCCGTCGGGGATATATTTCAGATGTCGATACGACAAAATAAAAGAGACAATAATGATAAAAAATTCAAGAACACCTTTTCCCCCTTATCTGACAAACATATACGGTTGGCTCTATTTACGCCCAAGAACTTACAAACTGTTTGACAGCAAAACGGTTCAAAATATTCTAACTCTCGGGGCAAACCGATTGTTAATCAATGAACTGAAAAAAGAAATTTTACCACACTCAAACATTTTGCAAATCGGAGTGACTTTTGGCAATCAGATAGAAGAAACCTATGATATCATTAAGAAGCACGGAGCTTATACCGTTATTGATATTATCCCGGCCTTACTCAAGAGATATCAGGAAAAAAATTCCGATAAACGAATCCATTGGGTAAAAGCTAATGCAGCCAAAGAAATCAAAGGAAATTATGACATCATCATCTGTCCTTTTCTTTTACATGAATTGCCACCGCTGACCAGAGCTGCCGTTTTGGAAAATATAATCAACGCATTGTCCCCTCAAGGGAAAGCTGTGTTTATAGATTACCATCTACCGTCAGAATTTAATCCGCTGAAATATTTTATACGCGCTTTCAACAGATTATACCAACCTTTTGCCGAAGAATTATGGAAAAATTCCATCAGAAACCTTACCCCAAACAAAGATGCCTGCACTTGGAGTATGCAAAGTTATTACGGCGGTATGTACCAAAAAGTCGTTGCCACAAAAAATATATAAAAAAACCGGCTACCAAAAGATAGCCGGCTTTTTCTACCATAAGCAAAAATATATTATGACTTAGCCACGCTAATTTTCTTGAATTTTTGCTTTTCCGTTTGAGACTTTGGAATAGAAACCATTAACAAGCCGTTATTGTATTGAGCTGTTGTCGCTTCATAATCCAAATCCCATGGTAGTTGTATGGTACGCCGAAACATACCATACGAGATTTCAGAAAAATAATTATCTTTATCATTCTCTTCCGTAGCGTTTTTCTTTTCTCCACTGATACTCAGATAACCGTCTGATGAAACTTTAAGATCAATATCTTTTTCATCAATACCCGGAATCTCCGCCGTAACTTTAACGGCATCTTTATCCTCCGTTACCTGAATTTTAGGAGCCAAATCCGAAAAATCAGAATTTGTGCCATCTACGAAATTCCAAAAATAATTCATTAAATTTCTGAAATCCGTCGGATTATGAGAAACGGATAAATCATAATTGTTTTGATTTGTATTCGTCACCGCATTTCTCATTTTCTTCCTCCTTAAACCTATTTATCCTCAACCTCAAAAATATCTACTTCATCAATATCACCTGAAAGTTTGGAACCGCAACCACAACCGGAAGACGAAGATCCGGATTTCGGATCGGATTTAGATGAACATGATGATGAAGATGATTTAGAACGTGCAGAAAATTTAGACTGAGAACTTTTCATTGTAACCTCCAATATAAATATAATTAAACAAGGGTGCAAAATCTTACTGATTTCACACCCTCTAAATAAGCATTCATGCTTGTTCTTTAAGCTAAACTTAAGGGCAGTTTTCCTGCCTTTAGTATCTAAAATTCTGCGGTGACGTTACGTCCCATTTGCAAAAACTTTTCTGTCCGCTGTGCTTTAAGCTCCTCAGGAGAAAGAGCCTGTAACTCTTTTAGCTGACGAACCAAGGCTTCTTTAACTGCGGCAAAAGTCCGCTCTACATCACGATGTGCACCCCCAAGCGGTTCTTTGATAATTTCATCAATAACACCAAGAGCTTTCAAATCTTGCGCTGTCAAACGCAGAGCTTCCGTTGCTTCCTTGGTTTTATCGGCAGAACGCCACAAAATAGAGGCACACCCTTCCGGAGAAATAACCGAATAAATGGAGTGTTCCAACATCAAAACACGATTCGCCGTAGCAATAGCAATAGCACCGCCAGAGCCACCTTCCCCGATAATCAAAGAAATAATCGGCGTTTTGATCTGTAAGCATTTTTCAATTGAAGTAGCAATAGCCTGTGCCTGACCGCGAGCTTCCGCATCAACACCGGGATAGGCCCCGGCCGTATCCACCAAACTGATGATCGGTAAATGAAATTTATCCGCCAAAGCCATCATTCTTTGCGCCTTGCGATATCCTTCTGGTTTAGCCATACCGAAATTATACTTGATACGACTATCCAAATCATTACCTTTTTCCTGCCCCATAACCACAACAGGAATACCTTCCAAACGGCCGATTCCGCAAACCATTGCCTCATCATCGGCAAAACATCTGTCACCGGCCAACGGCGTAAAATCTTCAATAAAAGCTTTAATGTAATCCAAACAGTGTGGCCGTAAAGGGTGGCGGGCAATCTGAGCCTTTTGCCATGCCGAAAGATTCATATATGTGCGTGTGATATGCTGCCCGAGTTTACGCTCCAACCGTTTCGTCTCACGAGTAATATCCATATCTTCATCTTTTGCCAGCAATTTAAGATGCTCGATTTTCTCTTCAATTTCTAAAATATCTTTTTCAAAATCAAGCACTACGGCAGGATCTTCATTCATTTTTACTACCTTCTAAAAATTAAACATTGCCCTTTCTATACCACAAAATAAAAAAATTTCACCATATTTTTTTAATCTATGCATTTAAACAGGATTTCCGCCGTTTACGAATTAAACAATTAGCCCTAGGTGATTCTTTTTAAAAACAGAGGAAAATCTTGCTTTTTTTGTTTGCAAAATAAGGGTCTTGCGCTAAAATAAACTAAATTTTAACCAAAGGAGCTCTAAGTGCTAAATCTTTCGTTTTTTATTGCTGCATTTTCAAGCATTTTCTGGCTGATTTATGCCGTTCGCCTAACAGGTCTGCAAACCTTGTTAGCAAATGCGGATAACTTAGTCGGTTTACTGTATGCTGTTCTGATAACCCTTATTCCGGTATTGGTTATCTGGACGATTTTTGCTTTGAGCAGAAGTTTCTATGTAACGCAAAAAAGCAACCGTCTGTTTTATAACATCCTAGATCAATTAAGGAAAAACAGCGAGATGACTGATGCCTTAGCTCAGTCTCTTTTAACCATTCGGCAAGAAAGTCAAAACACCCTTCTGTGGGAAGAATTTAACACGCTTATCGCCGATACAAATGAAATTTTATCAGACATCATCAAACGTAGCAACTCGGTTTCCAGTGCTCAGTTGGAACACCTTTGGGAAAGAACTTCCGGCGGGGAACGTTGGCTCTTGGCTAAAACTTTTATAGAAATCAGCGATTTTCAATCCGGCTTTACTGAACACCTACGCCAAAAAGCCACTAAAGATAAGTTACTTCGCGGATGTATTTTGGAATTCGGTGCACACTACAAAAACCTGCATGCTTTATTGGCCGCTTTTGATAAGCAACAAATTTTCTATAAGATGATAGAATATGGTGCTCTGGGAAAAGTTCATCACATACTGGCAACCATTGCTCAGGATCTCTCAATGGAAAGAGCTGCTGCACCGGTTAGACCGGAACCTGCCCCTATGCCCAAAGCAGAAACGTTTTCTCAGGTAAGCCCAATTAGTGAAGAACAAATCACTTTCCCGTCATTTTTAACCAATGATGAACCAAGCGAGCCACATTTACAGCCCGCAATTTCTACGGCCGGACCAAGAGAAACAGCCTCTGACATTGACAGCGGTTTGAGGGCTATCCGTGATGAAATTTTAGCACCGGAGCCGACACCGCTCCGCGCCGTAAAAGAAGAAATTAACATTCCTCGGTTTAATAATACGCAAAATGCTTTACGTTCCATACGGGAAGAGCCGTCTTTCAGTACACCGCAACCATCCAAAACAAAAAATGTTATTTCGCTGGAAGAACTGGAAAAAGAAATTAACGCATCACCGGAAAATAATTACGATGAATATGCCTATCCTTTTGGAGCGTGGTTGAATGATAAAAAAGATAATTAGCCGGGGAGCATTTCTTTTCGGGTTATGTTTATACAGTACAACGCTCTTTGCAGCGCAAGCGCCGGTATTAAGCGACACGGTATCTATTAGCGGAACACCTCTTTATAAAAAAGGGTTTAAGCATTTCCGTTTTGTTAATCCTGAAGCCCCTAAAAAGGGGCGTGTTGTCTTGCCTGCTTATGGGACTTTTGATAATTTCAACCCATATATTTTCAAAGGGATTGCCTCTTCTGAAGCAGCAGAGTTAACCCTGGATACATTGGGCTATTCTCCGGCTGACGATAACGAAACAGCCTATCCGCTCATTGCAGAGAAATTTGAATTACCGGCCGATAAAAGCTACATTGGTTTTTTCATCAATCCTAAAGCACGTTTTACGGATGGCTCTCCGATTACGGCAGATGATGTCATCTTCAGCTTTAATGCGCTCATTAACAAAGGAGCTCCCATCTACAAGTTTTATTATGGGGATGTTGATAAAGTGATAAAATTAACGCCACGTCATGTTCGCTTTTATTTCAAAAAAGACAGCAAGAACAGAGAACTGCCGTTGATTTTGACTCAATTCAAAATTTTTTCTGCCAAAGATTTTAAAGATAAAGAATTTGATAAACCAAGCTTAACACCGCCTTTAGGCAATGGTCCTTATACCATAAAGCAATTTGAAGCAGGAAAATTTATTGTCTTTGAAAGAAATCCCGATTATTGGGCAAAAGATATTCCCACCCGCAAGGGCTTTTTCAATTTTGATGAAATAAAATATGACTATTACCAGGATAGCACCATTACTCTGCAGGCCCTCTTTGCCGGAAACATTGATCTGCGAACAGAGTACATTGCAAAATCTTGGGCCACGGCCTATGATAATGACTTAATCAACAAAGGAAAAATCAAGAAACAAGCCGTAAAGCATAATCGTCCGGCAACCAATCAATTTTTTGCTTTTAATGTGAGAAAAGAAAAATTTGCTGATCCCCGAGTCCGTCAAGCCATAGATCTGGCTTTTAACTTTCCATGGGCGGATAAAAATCTTTTCTACAACCAATATCAACGGTTATACAGCTTTTTTACCAACACACGTTTTGCGGCCACCGGGCTGCCGCAGGGCAAAGAACTGGAAATTTTATCGGAATTCAACGAAGGTTTGCCTGAAGGAATATTGACCACACCGGTGGAACAGATCTTTCGGGACGATTCGCTTTCCGATAGAGAGAATTTAAAGAAAGCCGTTCACTTGCTAAACCTTGCCGGATATGATTTTATCAATGAAAAAATGTGCAATCTCAAAACCGGAGAACCTTTAGAATTTGAAATTATCGTCAACGCCGCCAACGGAAATACCTTTACCCGTGTTTTGCTCCCGTTCATTGAGAATTTGCGGAAAATAGGCATTAAGGCGTCCACCCGCGTTTTAGAAATCAATACATACAAAAACAAACTGGATAATTTTGATTTTGATGTCATCATCGGTGGATTCGGCGGACTTTCCACCCCGGGAACGGAACAAACGGATCTATGGGGGAGCAAATCTGCAGAAATCAACGGGAGTAATAACATCATGGGCATTAAAAACCCTGTAATAGACACGCTTGTCCAAAAATTGATAGAAACCGAAGACAATAAAACTTATACGGCGTATGTAAAAGCATTGGATCGTGTTTTACTGTTTAACCACTATGTTATTTTCAACTGGTATTCGGATTCGGATAGAATTGCATTTTGGGATAAGTTTGCTTACCCGAAGAACAATGTCGGCATCAATATTCACACCTGGTGGTTAAAGGAGTAGCCCGAAAATGCGTCATTATATCATCAAAAGACTGTTACTCATTCCCCTCACTCTGTTTGGAATTTTATTGATAAATTTCAGCATCATCCAACTTGCACCGGGAGGGCCTGTGGAATATATGCTGGCTAAATATAAAGGAATAGACACCACCGCCACCGGACAAATAAGCACCTCAACACACAATATGAGCGAAAGCAAATATCAAGGGGCCAAGGGCGTTCCGGAAGACCTGGTTAAAGAATTGGAAAAGCAATTCGGTTTTGATAAACCGGTGCACGAACGCTTTATGAAAATGATAAAAGACTACCTTTCTTTTGATTTCGGCAAAAGCTATTACAAAGACAAATCCGTCTTGGAATTGATAAAAGAACGCCTACCGGTATCCGTTTCTTTGGGCTTATGGTCCACCTTACTGATTTATCTGATAGCGATTCCATTGGGAATAAAAAAGGCCTTAAAAGACGGAGAACCTTTTGACATCACCTCTTCTGCCATCATCTTTATCGGCTCTGCCATTCCGGTATTTTTGTTTGCCGTATTGCTGATTGTCCTCTTTGCAGGAGGAACATATTTCCAATTTTTCCCCTTAAAAGGACTAACCTCTGACGGTTGGGAAACATTTTCTTTTTGGCATAAAATAGCAGATTACTTTTGGCATATCACCTTGCCGACAATCTGCATTGTCATTGGCGGTGTGGCCTCTCTCACCATGCTTACCAAAAACTCTTTTATGGATGAACTAAGCAAACAATATGTCTTGACAGCACGTGCAAAAGGCCTCCCCGAAAAGCAAATTCTCTATCATCATGTTTTCAGAAACGCTATGCTGATTATCATTGCCGGCCTTCCTGCCCTATTGATCAAAGTTTTATTTACCGGCTCTCTGTTTATAGAAATTATTTTCAGCCTAAACGGGATGGGCTTACTGGGATACGAAGCCATTATCACCAGGGATTATCCTGTCGTCTTTGGGACACTTTATATCTTTGCTCTTTTGGGGCTGATTTTAAAACTGATAAGCGACTTAACCTATTCTCTGGTTGACCCGCGGATTAATTTTGAAAAGATATAAAATTTCAAGCTAGACAAAATGGTTGAACGTATTTACTTTAATTTAAGTATTTTAAAATATATATTAACATGAAGGGATTGAGTAAAAAAATAAAAAAAATTATTGACAAAAAAGAAAACATCTGCCATTTATTATGTCAATAATAAGAAAGGACAAAGTATGATTAAGGCAACAATTAAATCAAAAACCAAAAGAAGTACATTTGCACAGGCCGGTGGCAAAAAAATTGCCGGAGGCACTTGTTCTGACAGAAAAACCATCCGCGGTCTTGTTTTAAACAACTACAAGGTGATTGCCAGCGGCACATGTCGTAACTATGAACAGAACAATAATTTGGATAATGTTCTCCTCTTTAAGAAATCACGCGAAGTTGCTTAAACAACAAAAGTCTTCTGAAAGCCCGCAATTCTCCCCCATGCGGGCTTTTTTCATGTTTAAAAAACAAAAAAATTTCAAGCGCCATTCTTTTAAATATAAAAACTGCTTGCAAATATCTCTCAAATTAGTATATTCCTCTTTGAGAAATTTAATCTTTTTGTAAGGAGAATATAATGCCTTTAGTTTCTATGCGTCAGATCTTAGATCACGCTGCCGAGAATAACTACGGTGTTCCGGCTTTTAATGTTAATGATATGGAACAAATTTTAGCTGTATTAGCTGCCGCTAAGGAAGTTAATGCCCCTGTTATCATCCAAACATCTACCGGTGCCAGAAAATTTGCCGGAGACCCGATGATGCGTCACATGATTGCTGCCGGTATTGAAATGTATCCGGAATTGCCGATTTGTTTACACCAAGATCACGGATCTTCCGTTGATATCTGCCAATCCGCTTTGGTAAACGGCTATTCTTCCGTTATGATGGACGGTTCTTTGGAAGCTGACGGTAAAACCCCTTCTTCTTTTGAATACAATGTTCATGTTACCAAAGAAGTTGTTGCCCGTGCACACGCTGTTGGTGCTTCCGTAGAAGGTGAACTGGGTGTTATCGGTTCTCTGGAAACCGGTAAAGGCGATAAAGAAGACGGCCATGGTGCGGAAGGCGTTATTGATAAAAAACGCTTGGTAACAGACCCTGATGAAGCTGCCAAATTTGTAGCAGAAACAAACATTGATGCTTTGGCTGTTGCTGTGGGGACTTCCCATGGTGCATACAAATTCACCCGCAAGCCGACCGGTGATATTTTGGCTATTGACGTTATTGAAAAAATTCACGCTAAATTGCCAAACACACACATGGTTATGCATGGTTCTTCTTCCGTTCCACAAGAATTGCAAGATTTAATCAACGCCTATGGTGGCGCTATTCCGCAGACCTTCGGTGTTCCGGTAGAAGAAATTGTTCGTGGGATTAAATCCGGCGTGCGTAAAGTAAACGTTGATACGGACTGCCGTATGGCTATTACCGGTGCTATCCGCAGATTATTTATGGAAAATCCGAAAGAATTTGATCCGCGTAAATATCTGAAACCGGCAATTGAAGAAATGAAGAAGGTTTGTATTGATCGCTATGTTGCCTTTGGTGCAGCAGGCAATGCCGACAAGATCAAACCGGTTTTGCTTTCTGAAATGGCAAAAAGATATACTGCCTAAACTTTAGGAAAGAACATCAAAAATATCCCCGATTCTCTCGGGGATATTTTTTGTTTCTAAGAACACAAAAAAAGGCCCTCATCAGAGAGCCTTTTTTTATAGCTTAAATAGCCTCGTTTCTGGAACGTTTTCTTTGTAACGGATCCAAAATCTTTTTCCGCAAGCGCAGTGATTTTGGTGTTACTTCCAGCAGCTCATCCTGTTGAATATAAGAAAGTGCTTGTTCCAAACTCATTTTCCGAGGTGGGATAAGATCTATCGCATCATCTTTACCGGCTGCACGGATATTTGTCAGCTGCTTAGACTTGGTCGGATTAACCTCCAAGTCATTGGATTTTGTATGCTCACCGATAATCATCCCCACATAAACAGGGCTGTTGTGCTCAATAAACATCGGGCCTCTGTCTTGTAATTTCCACAAAGAATAAGCAATTGCCGTACCGTCTTCACTGGAAATCAGCACACCGTTACGGTGGCTCTCAATCTCGCCTTTATAAGGCTCATACCCGTAAAATACACGGTTCATAATACCGGTACCACGCGTATCTGTCAGAAAGTCGGAGTGATAGCCAATCAGCCCTCTGGCCGGTGCATGGAAAATTAAACGAGTCTTATTACCAATCTGAGAAGGAATCATCTCCAAAAGTTCAGCTTTGCGTTGGCTCAATTTCTCCACAACCGTACCGGAAAATTCATCATCCACATCCACAACAACTTCTTCAATCGGTTCCAAGAGGTTGCCGTTTTCATCTTTATGCAACAACACACGCGGACGGGAAATTGAAAGTTCAAACCCCTCACGACGCATGGTTTCAATCAATACACCAAGTTGCAATTCACCACGGCCGGCAACTTCAAAAGATTCAGAAGTCTCCGAACGGGAAATCTTAAGTGCAATATTGCATTCTGCTTCTTTTTGCAGACGATCCCAGATCATACGGGAGGTTACTTTATCCCCTTCACGACCAGCCAACGGAGAATCATTTACGGAAAAGGTCATTGCCAATGTTGGCGGATCAATCGGCTGTGCTTCAATGGCTTCCGTTACCTCCATGGCGCAAATTGTATCTGCCACAGTACCTTTAACCACCCCTGCCACAGCGACAATATCACCGGCATGAGCCTCATTCAAAGCAACCCTGTCCAGCCCTTTGTAAGCCATAATCTTAGTAATACGGGTACGCTCAATCTCTCCGTTTTTGTTAATGACTTTAACGGCATCATTCACCCGCAATGTCCCGCTATGGATCTTACCTGTCAGGATACGACCAACGAATTTATCAGCCTCCAAGGTGGTAGCAAGCATAGAAAACGGTTTATCTTTTTCACAAACAGGCTCCGGAACATAAGAAAGAATAAGCTCAAACAACGGCTTTAAATCTTTCTTTTCATCCGTTAATTCTTTAACTGCCCAACCATTACGACCGGAAGCATATAATACCGGGAAATCCAGCTGTTCGTCATTAGCATCAAGACTAACAAATAAATCAAAAATCTCGTCTAAAACGGCATCCGGACGTGCATCCGGTTTATCAGCCTTGTTGATAACAACAATCGGCTTCAAACCGATTTTCAAAGCTTTACCAAGAACAAACTTGGTTTGTGGCATCGGCCCTTCAGAAGAATCCACCAACAAAACAACACCGTCCACCATAGAGAGAATACGCTCTACTTCGCCACCGAAATCGGCGTGGCCCGGAGTGTCCACAATATTGATGTTTGTGCCGTTCCACTCAACGGAAGTGCATTTAGAAAGAATGGTAATACCGCGTTCACGTTCCAAATCATTACTATCCATAACACATTCGGCAACCTTTTGATTATCTCTGAACGTACCGCTTTGACGCAATAAACCGTCCACCAATGTTGTTTTGCCATGGTCCACGTGGGCAATAATGGCAATATTTCTGATACTCATCGTTTATTATTCCTTAAAAATGCCTCAAATTCAGCATTTAAGGCAATATCTGATACAAAAATTTATCCTTTTATAGCAAAAAAAAATTAAATAGCAAGTGTTTAGTAAAGAAAATATGCGGGTTTCACCGCAAAACAAGACTTACCTTTGCTCAAAATTTTTAGAGTTGGAAAACCATACCCAAAATTGCCGATAAAATGATATAAAAAATCGGACTTTTTTTATAAAAATAAATCATCACAAAAAAGCCGACTGCGAACAAGACAGAAAATATGTCTGTTACGCTCAATCTGAAAAGTTCTACACCGGCCTGTAAAATCAACGCTGCCACCGCCGGACGGATACTTGCCATCACTTCACACCACAACGCATTTTCTGCACAATGGGTGAGCAACTTAGAAACCAAAATAACAATAATGATTGAGGGAACAACCAGCCCTGTTGTGGCAACAATTCCCCCGATAATACCGTCTGCCTGAAAACCGGCAAATGTTGCCATATTTATGCCGACAGGCCCCGGAGTAGACTGCGAAACGGCAATCATATTAGTGAGTTCTTCTGCCGTAAACCAATCAAAGCGTTTCGTGAGTTCAAATAAAAACGGAATAGTAACCGCACCACCGCCAATGGCAAAAAGACCGATTTTAAAAAATTCATAAAATAACGTAACTAAAATCATTTCTGCCTCTGAAATTTAAGAACACCCAAAACGGCTGCCGTCAAAACCGCAACAATCGGAGAAAGTTTGAAACAGAACAAAACAACGGCAATTAAAAGCATAACGGTAATTTGAAATTTTGTTTTTATCGTCTTACGCGCCAACGTAATAACCTCATTAAGCAAGAGAGCAATAACCCCTATACGAATGCCGGCAAAGGCGTGTGCAACCCATTTATTTTCCGACACTGTATTCAGAATACCGGCAATAGCGGTGATAATAACCAAAGAGGGTAAAACAATAGCAAAAGTGGCCACCAATGCCCCGCTTAATCCTTTGATTTTATATCCGGTAAAAGTGGCAACATTAACGGCAATAATCCCCGGTGTACATTGCCCGATAGAATAATAATCCAGCAAATTTTCTTCTGTAATATACTGATTTTTTTCTATCAATTCCCGCCGAAACATAGGCAACATTGCGTATCCACCGCCAAAAGTGAACAGCCCGATTTTAAAAAAAGCAACAAACATTTTTATGTATTCAGACATTGATTTTCTTCTTTTCTTACATATATCGAGAGCAGTTATACAACATTTCTTCACAAAGTAAAGCGATGATT
>CAYPIZ010000009.1:0-5818 GCA_964410935.1 uncultured Acetobacter sp.
GAATTATCCAAACAAGAATATCAGGATTTAAGTCGCAAAGAAAACACGACAATTAATCATTTCTTTGATAAGCTCTTAAAATTACATACTATCATGCAAACGGAAGCCGGTAAAATTGAAGCGGAAAAACGCCATAAATTTATGGTAACTTTTTTAACAGAGTTTTTTACCGAACAAAATCTCCCGGAATGGTTGGCGTATATGAAAAACTTTTTAAACAAATAATATCTTTAAGTTTTCACCAGCCCAAAATCCAATCTTTACAATTATCTTTTTTTCTTTTAGCCTACAACCAGATGTGTGAAAAAGGCACATCCAGGGCGTCAGAAACCCTTTGTAAAATCAAGTAGTCGCTCACAGCATAAGCGACTTTAAACCTATATGCCGACTTCTGTCTTCAAAGGGCGGATGTCGGCGAATAAGGCTATGTGCCCAATAAGCCGAGCCGTGTTTTTTCATTTGATTTTACAACGGTTTCTGAACATCCGCCCGCTTTTCAAAGCGGGTTTTGTTTTAATCATTTAAGGATGTTGAAATGGCAAATCAAAATCTACACCAGGCTAAAAAGGCAAAAAATGATGAATTCTACACACAATATGCCGATATTCAAAATGAGATCAATGCTTATCTGGAATATAATCCTAATGTTTTTAGAGAAAAGACGATTCTCTTACCATGTGATGATCCGGAATGGAGCAATTTTACAAAATTTTTTGCTCAGAATTTTGAACAATTTGGTTTGAAAAAGTTAATTAGCACCAGTTTTGCCGTAGAAAGCAAAGTCTATAAAGAGTGGTATCAACCTTCACTATTTGAACAGGAAAGTCCTCATTTTGATGCAAAAAAAACACGTACAAACGGAAAGATTTTTATTTTAGACCACGATACCAATCAAAATGGAAAAATAGATATAGAAGATCTGGAATGGCAGTATCTAAAAGGTGATGGGGATTTCCGTAGTAAAGAAGTTAAGAAATTACGAGATGAGGCAGATATTATCATTACCAACCCACCATTCAGTTTGTTCAGAGATTTCATCGTGTGGTTATTTGAAAAGCCAAAACACTTTATCATCATAGGGAATAAAAACAATATAACTTACAAGGATGTATTTGGATTGATTAAAAATAATAAACTTTGGATTGGTAAAACGTCAATGAGTGTGGACTTGCTATTTGAAATACCAAATGAAGATGAAATTTTAAGAAATAAAAAAATGGGAAGTGGGTATAGAATTGTAAATAACAAAGTACTAGCGAGAAGTCAATCTGTATGGTTTACCAATATTGAACACGGTCGCCGTCATCAGCCTTTACAGCTCATGACACAAGAAGATAACATTAAATACAGCAAACATAAAGAGATTAGAAACATCGGTTACCAAAAGTACGATAATTATGATGCAATTGAGGTGCCGTTTACAGACGCAATACCGTCAGATTATGATGGCGTAATGGGGGTACCAATTAGTTTTTTGGATAAATATTGTCCAGAGCAATTTGAAATCTTAGGCTCATCTGAAAGTGGTGGTAAAAATTTACCTGAAATCAAAAAAATATGGACAATTCCTTTTGGAAAAAACAAACTAGTGGATTTATTAAGGGTAAAGCTAAATTTAAACGAATTTTTATCAAAAGGAGAAAATCATGAAAACAGTATTAAGAACAGATATAACCATAGCAGATATTTGCGAAGGTTTTGTATATAATGAATTAGAGGGTAAAGGTTTATTCGGTCTGTCAGGTAAATTAACTATTCAGCCGGAATATCAACGAAATTATATTTACGCTGATGGTAAAAGAGATGTCGCCGTCATTAGTTCTATCCTCAAAGGGTATCCGCTAGGGCTGATATATTTCACAAAATTAGACAATGATCACTTTGAGGTTTTAGACGGACAGCAACGAATCACCAGTATCGGTAGGTATGTTACCAATAAATTTGCTGTACGAGATACCAATGGTATGGAACAATATTTCAGCGGTTTGAATAAAGAAATCCAGCAGAAAATTTTGCAAACAGCCCTCTTAATTTATGAATGCGAGGGAACAGAAATTGAAATTAAAGAATGGTTCAAAACAATCAATATTGCAGGAATTCCTCTAAATGAACAAGAATTACGGAATGCTGTACATTCCGGACCATTTGTAACTTTGGCAAAAGCTGAGTTTAGTAATACGCAAAATGCACAAAATCAAAAAAGAGGGGCGTATGTTTCCGGTGCCGTTAATCGGCAGGATTACTTGGCAACAGCGCTAAAGTGGGTAAGTGAAAGTAAAGAAAGTACCAGCGAAAATAAAGGAGATACCATTGATCGTTATATGTCTGCACACCGTAATGACAACAATATTAACGAACTCAAGACGTATTTTAATTCTGTTATAGATTGGGTCGCAGCAACTTTCGTGGATGTTAAAAAAGAAATGTGCGGTTTGGAATGGGGAAGATTATATGAACAATATCATAATCAGGCATATAATCCAAAAGATTTACAAGACGATGTCAAAAAACTTTATGCAGATGATTATGTCAAATGTCCTAAGGGTATTTTTGAATATTTGTTAGGCCATAAACAAAGACCGGAACTTCTGGATATCCGTATTTTTGACAATACCGTAAAACGAGCGGTTTATACGAAGCAGACAGAAACAGCTCGCCAAAAAGGAATTTCAAATTGTCCGTTGTGTGCTTGTGGAACAAATGCTAACCAAAATAAAATTTGGAAGTTAGAAGAAATGGATGCTGATCATGTTTCTGCTTGGAGCAAAGGTGGTGCAACCGATATCTCAAACTGTGAAATGCTATGCAAAACACATAATCGTTCTAAAGGAAACAGATAAATCTTATTCTCTCCAAGTTTTGAGGACCTTATCTATGCTATTATTAACTATAGTAATTTCCTGGTCCATTTTCTTGTTTTCATAAATTTTTAAGGCAGATTGATAATAATCTATTGCCTCAGCAAAAGCGATCTTGTCTTTGGCATTCTTGGCTATGTTATAATAAACATTGGCAATATTTTCCTGAATTTTTGCCCACATAACCGGATAAAGCTCTTTGCGGTAAACTTGTTGTTTGTTTTGGTAACTCTTAATAGCCAAACGAGAAATGTCATTGTTTTGAGAAAAAAAGCCCAATAAAGAGAGATAAAAACCTAAATATCCCTCAATTTTAGACCACAATTCCGGAAAAGAAATCTGCGTATAAGTCTTTTCCGATTCCCTCAAATAAGAAACTGCATCACGCAAGGCTTGAATGTCATTTGAAAATTTCCAATATTTGAAATAGAGTTGCGATAGTTTGAAAGACAACAACGCAAAATCGTATGGATAATTATAGTGATCCAGATAACGTTGTGCCGTACGATAATTGGTAATGGCTTCATGAAACAACTGCCATGCCCCGCCTAACTCTCTCTTTATAGCTGTTTCATACAATTGTCCGAGATTTTTATAAATGCACCCTAAATGAACATTTTGCATAATTTGATTCTTATAAGAAAAAGCAGAATTTAACATCTCTTTTATGGAATCAATATTTGCAAGAGTAAGATCTTTTTGCAAGTAGGTAAGATAAATTAACCCAATGGCATTCATAGCATAAGGCGTAGAGAGTATTTTGACATCATTTCCTGATGGAGTCGCATTAAACTTTGTCAGGGTAGCTTTCAGAAGCTTTTGCTTCATACTTTTAAGATCTATCCTTTGCTCACTGATGGAAGCTGCAATCAATCCGGTAATAATATTGCTTAATGTATCGGGGAAAAAGTTAATATGCTCAAAATATTCAGCCGGCACAAACAGACTCTCCAAAACAGAGCAAGAGACATTCTCCCAATCAGAATAGGCATTTGCTGTTTGGAAATTGAGACGAATATTCGCTTCTTCCTGATAGCCCCAAACAATGACATCAGCATTGAGCTTTTGTAAAATCATATTGCCGGTATCTACTAAATCAAAAAAGTTCCGCCCTTGTAAATTTAAGAAACTCTTATCAAAGGCCTCATCAAAATAGTGTACGTCAAAATTGGGATTTTTTTGTAAAAGACGGACCAAAGCTTGCCCAAATCTAAAATTTCCATAGTCCAAAAATTCAACCACAACAATTTTAAGCAGGTCTACTTTAGGTAAGGGATGCCCTGACTTTTTGTCTTTTCTGAATAGTACTTTGATGAAACCAGACATTATCTTAACCCCAATCTATTCCTTGTCATCTTTTTTCTTCTTAGAAAATACACCTTTTACCATATTAAAGCCGATTCTTGTGATGGAGAAAAATGGTTGAGCTTCACTTTGTCCGGATAAAATAGAAAGATACCATAGGTTCAATGCTACCGAAAACACAGGAAAGGCCAAACGCTCTGTCCCGGCAATCTGAATAACGGCTAATACAATATTCAGGGCAAAAATCTTAATAATTCCTACCAGAACACCTGATGTATATTCCCCATCTTTGGAAATTTGAAAATAGGATGTATACATAAAAGAGTGATCCTCATGCATGTTGGCGATAAAGCGATTGTATAAAGCAATACCGACTTCTGTAAACAAATATGAGGCGGCAACAAACATAGAAACTTCGGCATATTCGCCGGCAGCATTGAGCATTAAACATCCTAAAATAAATCCCAAAGACGAAAAGCCGCCAACACTTATCACCAGGCGCTCTGGTGGCCAACTGAAAAAGCTGAACGCTATCAAGGAGCCTGCATAAGTAAGAGCAAAAGCGCCTAAAATTTGTGGCAATGCACCAAAATATGCTAATAAGGTAATGACCACGGTGACGGTTAAAAATTGCAAGGAAGCTACTGCTGGTAGACCATTCAACAAACCTAATCCTTTAGAAACGATAAATAATAGTAATGCGACAACGATTCTGTCTTGCCACAGAGCTAATTGTTCTGGAAAAAGTTGAAAAGTATCCGGTTGCATTAAGCTGATAATGAGAGAAAACAAAGCTGTTAGAGTGTTTGCAAAAAACGTGCTTCCGGATAAATAACCAATATAAATTCCCCCTGCAAAAATAAAGGGCAAAACCGTGCCAAACCAACCGGTCTGAATAATGTTATCGTATTGTTCCGGAAAAAGAATATAAATCCCGATTCCTCCAAGAGAAAGCGCTGCCCACAGATACCAAAACGGATCTAACTTAAATTCATAATATTCAGGAAACTCATCATCAGGAATCCGACTGAAACAAAATGTAAGTACGGTGAAACAAACTAAAAAAGCACTTATTCCATACACCAAAAAATCTTGCATATACCCTCCACAAGACAAAAAACATCTTCTATTGTTGTTACAATAACATAAAAAGGTTAATTCTTTCTTTGCAAACAGGCAATAAAAAAGCCATCAGCACCAGAAAAATCTTTAAAATTTTTGGGAATAAGGCGTAGATAACCTTCTTTGGTGGTAAATTCGTTGAAGCCAGGCTTGCTAATCGGTACAATGTGATATTCAGAATGTTTCCTTAAAAATTGATTGATTTGAACTTCTCCTTCAATCTTGGATAAGGAGCATGTTGCATAAATAAGCAATCCGTTAGGTACAACATAAGAACAAATATGTTCTAATAAACTCTTTTGCAAAGAGGCTTGTTTCTTGACATCGTCAAGGGTCTTTGTGTGCAAAATTTCCGGATGTCTCCGAAATGTTCCTGTTGCAGAGCAAGGAGCATCAAGCAGAATAACGTCATATTTTTCTTGTGGTACAAAATTTAAGGCATCCTTACAAATGATGGTTAGATTTTTTTCTAAATGCAGGCGCTCAATATTGCTTTTCAAAGTGCTTAATCTGGATTCAGAAATATCCAGTGC
>CAYPIZ010000009.1:5918-13211 GCA_964410935.1 uncultured Acetobacter sp.
TTAAGGTGATATCCAGAGGTGGCTCTATTGTGACAAATTGCTCCATTTGAGCAATAGCTTGTGCTGTGTAATCTTGTTTTAAAATTTTAATAAAAGCAGGTGGAAAAAAGTTTTTTTGCCGATTCGCTAATAAAAAGCCTTTGTCTTTTGCAATATGACGCAATACAGCATTTACAAAGTTTCCACCAAATTGATTACAAAGTTTTTTTGCGGCCTCCACATAAGAATTAATCACCGCGTAATCAGGTGTTTCTAAAAAGAGTATTTCGCTTGCGCCTAAAAAGAGAATATATTGCAAAATTTGTTGCTTTTGAGGAATTTTCTTTTTCACAAATTGAGGCAGCACTTCATCTTTAATAAAATATAGCTGTCTGAAAGTTGTCATAAAGAGCATGTTAGCAAAACTTTTATCAGAAAATTTATCTTTGAATTGACTGAAAGAAAACCCTTCGGTTAAAATTTTTTGCAAAGCAAGGGCGTAATCTGCTCTATTTTCTGCCATAGGAAAATCCTTTTAAAATAAAAAGTTGACAATTGAATTAAAGTTTTATTAAACATATGGACTTACTCTTAACCTAAATGTATCAGTATGTAAAGGATAAAAAATGGTATCTCCCCGCGCGTTAGGTCTGGCATTGTTCTTCGCCATAATAGCGACAAATGGACAGGCATTGGATGTTTTTAAGGTGTACGAAGCCAAAGCACCCGAAGGATGTTTGGATAAAGAATTTGCAAAAAATCGCGAATTATCTTTATTGGATCTTATTAAAATCGGTGTTTGCAATAACCCTTCGTTGAATGTTGATTATATGAGCTTAAAAGGAGCAGAAGCTGATTTGGGTGCTGCAAAATCAGAATATTTTCCAAGTATAAATTTAAGTGCAGGTGCTCAAACCAGTACGACTAAGGTACAAGGGAAATCCCACACAGAAGATAACCCGTATAGCCTAAATGCCGGGCTATCGATGTTGTTGTACGATTTTGGCGGTAGAACGGCCCGCGTGGATAGTTTTAAATCTTATTTATCTGCTGCCGGTTTTAATTATAATGCAGCATTGCAAGATTTGATTTTATCTATCCATACAGGTTATTTTAAGGTGCTAGGGGCTAGAGAGGATTTGAAAAGTGCCAAGGCAAATGAAGCCATGTACAAAAAAACTTATGATGAAGCAACTCGCCGTTATGAAGTAGGTTTGGCTGCATTGAATGATAAATTGCAAACCCAAACCAGCTATGAGCAGTCCAAACTCAAAGTTATAGAACAGGAAAATTATGTAAAACAGTATGAAGGGGATTTAGCCATCATCTTAAATTTACCGCCGCAGACTGTATTTAAATTGAAACAACCTCGCAAAGATAGAGATTTAACAAAATTAGATAACAAGACAACGCTGGATGACATGATAGAACTGGCATCTCGTGAACGGTCAGAGGTTAAAGCACAGGAAATGACGCTCAATGCCGTAAATGCAAATTTGAACGAACTACGTTCAACCCGTTACGGATCATTTTCTTTATCGGCTGAAAGCGGGTATAATAACAGTTGGAAGTCAGAGCGTTCTTATAACAGGGATAACATGTTAGGGGTAAATTATAAAGTTCCGTTGTTTACCGGTTTTGAAACATCTTATAAAATTTCTTCAGCAAAGTTCAAGCGTGAACAAGAGCGTTCAAATTTAGATAAGATAAAAAATCAAATAAAGAATGAAGTTTGGAGTGCATACCACGATTATCAGACAGCATTGAAATCTTATGAAGTCAGTAAAGACGTTCTAAAAAGTGCAGAAGAAAACGAAAAAGTTGCCTTCAAATCCTATGAAATCGGTCAAACGGATATTATAAACTTACTTACAGCAGAATCTCAATTAGCTGATGCGAGAGATTCTCTGGTAGTTGCCTTTTATACCGTACTTATCAATAAAGCCACATTATATCGTTCAATCGGGAGATTCTAGATGTTAAAAAAATTATCAAAAAAGCGCTTAATCCTCAGCATCTTTGTTATACTGTTTGCAATAGCATATAGCCTGTTAGGGGGAAAGAAAGTTCGTTTAAATCCGGCTAATTTTGAAATGAGCAAAGTAACAAAAGGCGATTTGTCTTATGAAGTGACTGCAACCGGTACTATAAACCCGATCAATACAGTTACCGTTGGAACGCAGGTTTCCGGTATTGTAGAACAAGTTTTGGCAGACTATAATGATGATGTAAAAGAAGGGCAGGTTTTAGCTTTGTTGGATTCTTCTACGTTAAAAGAAAATATGGAGAAGTCGCAAGCTAATTATGAGCTGGCCCAAGCTAAAGAGAGTAAGGCCAAGCTCAATTACGAGCGCATCAAAAAGCTGTATCAGGATAAATTGACATCTTCTGCTTCTTTAGAAGACAGTGAAATTGCATACAAAGAAGCAGCTGCAAATACTTTGAGTGCCAAGGCAGACTATAATATTGCCAAGAAGAATTTTGAATATGCAACAATTTCTTCTCCGGTGTCGGGAACGGTGATTTCAAAAGAGATAGAGCAGGGGCAAACGGTTGCTTCCAGTTTTTCTACACCAACTTTATTTGAAGTAGCAGAAGACTTATCTAAAATGCAAATCGAAGCCAGTATTTCAGAGGCTGATATCGGATATATCAAACCGGATATGGCGGCAACTTTTACGGTAGATGCCTACCCAAATGACAAATTCTCGGGTAAGATTCGCCAAGTCCGCTTGTCTCCGACAGAAGAATCTAATGTTGTGATGTACACGGTGATTATTGAAATAGATAACTCAGAGCGAAAACTTCTCCCGGGGATGACTGCGTCTGTTGTGATTGTTGCCGAAGAAGTGCATGATGTCCTGATGATCTCTGCAATGGCATTGCAGTATAAACCTTCTTCAACCGTTAAGGATGAAATGGAAGTCAAACAAGTAGAAGATATTAACGATAATCAGGATGTGGTTTACCTCTTTGAAAAGGGAAAGATTGTTCCGCGCATAGTCACCAAAGGGCTGTCCGATATGACAAATATTGAAATCAAAGAGGGTCTGTCTTTAGGCGAATCCGTAATTGTGGAAGCTCTGGAGCCGAGGCGTAAATAATGACAGATAAAAAGGTTGTAATAGAAGTTAAGCACGTTTTCAAAACCTACTTTATGGACGGCGGAACAAGTCAGCTTGTCTTGAAAGACATCAACTTTCAGGTAACAGAGGGCGAATTTGTTGCCATTATGGGGCCTTCCGGCTCCGGTAAGTCTACGTTGATGAATATCTTAGGCTGTTTGGATAAGCCGACAGAGGGCAGTTATATTCTGGACGGGTACGATATTTCTCAAAAAGGGGATAAAGAACTGGCAGAGATTCGCGGTAAGAGAATCGGTTTTGTGTTTCAAAACTTTAATTTGATGATGAAACGGACCATTGCCGATAACGTTTCCTTACCGTTGATATATCAAAAAGTCGGTGAAAAAGAGCGGTATTCCCGTGCTGTGAAAATGTTGGAAAAGGTAAATCTGGTGGGTTACCAAGATAGACCGCCGTCACAAATTTCCGGTGGTATGCAACAGCGTGTCGCAATTGCCAGAGCATTAATTAATAATCCGGCAATTATTTTTGCAGATGAGCCAACGGGAAACCTGGATAGCCACACTTCGGATGAGATTATGGAATTGTTCACGGCGTTGAATCGCCAAGGCATTACCATTGTTTTGGTTACCCACGAGGATGATGTTGCAGACTATGCTACCCGAATGATAAAAATAAGCGATGGCCACAAAGTGTATGACGGTCTGCGCAAAGAATACTGTAAAGAAAAGGAAATAAAATGCTGATACCGATATTAAAAGAAGCGTGGATTTCTATTACATCATACAAGTTGCGTACATTTCTAACCATGTTAGGCATTATGATTGGTGTAGCGGCGGTGGTTATGATGGTTTCTGCCGGGCAAGCAGTGCAAAATCGTATTACGCAAACATTTGCCTCTATGGGGAGTAACTTAATTTTAATCGGTCCGGCGGAGCTGGTTAGCGGTGGTGTCCGTGGGGGCAGGGGGCTCCCTAGTGTGACGGTAGCAGACGTGGCTGCTTTGAAAAATTTAAAAGATGTTGATGCGACTTCTTATGTGATGAATGCTGCGGTGCAAGCCGTGTACGGGTCGAGCAATTATGGTGTGAGCGTAGAGGGAACTAATCCGGATTTTCTGATTGTGAACAATTGGGAGATTAAAGACGGTATTATGTTTACCGAGAAAGACGTCAAAGCAGCCAAACCGTATATTGTTATCGGACAAACTGTTGTGGATGAATTATTTGGCTTGCAAAATCCAATTGGTAAAACCATGCGATTGAAAGGAAAACCGTTCACCGTTATCGGAACATTAAAAGAGAAAGGGGACGGTTTAATGGGGGATGACCAAGATAACGTGATTTTGATGCCGTCAACGACGCTGCGTCAAAGGTTGGAGGGATCCGATCGTCCGCAATATACCGGTATGGCTTTTGTGCAAGCCTCTTCAGAGGATAAAATGGAACTTGTAGCCAAAAGGGTGGAATATATGCTCCGTACCAGACATCGCCTCAAAGACGGGGTAAAAAATGACTTCAGTGTTCGTTTGATGACGGAAATGGTAGAAAAAGTTCGGTCTGTGGGCTTTATCTTATCGGCCTTACTGGCGGCGATTGCCTCTATTTCGCTGATTGTTGGGAGTATTGGCATTATGAATATGATGCTTGTTTCCGTAACCGAGAGAACGCGTGAAATCGGTACGCGTAAAGCTTTGGGGGCTCCGAATGCTTGGGTGATGACACAATTCTTAGCCGAATCCGTTTTAATATCCTTTATCGGGAGCTTCATCGGTATGATTTTCGGGATAATCTTCTCACAAATTGGGGGCTATGTTATGGGGTATGAAGTTCCGATATCCGTTTGGTCCGTAGTCGTTTCCGTAACGGTGGCCGTCGTTGTCGGGATAGTTTCCGGTTTGATGCCGGCATTAAAAGCAATGCGGTTAAACCCGATAGACGCCCTCAGATATCAATAATAAAAAAGCGGAGGTTTTCTCCGCTTTTCTTTTACTTTTTTGAATGTTCATCAATCAGACTGTTAAGCTTATCAAAGGTCTGCGTGGCATAAATAAAATCTTCCGCATGATAAGTCTGCCCGTCTTCAAAAATAACCGCCGGCAAAAAGATATTATTTGCGTGGGCATAATCGTTAATTTCCGTCAACGGTGCGCGACAATCTTTTGCATCTGCCGGTAAATCACGGGTGGCAAACCATGCATTCCAAGCGGCAACCTTATCCTCACTACACCAAATAGCATTCGTTTTGCGCGGTGCATCCGGATGATATGACGGCACCGGCATCACAAACTCATATACGGTCACATTATTCAGCGCCGGCATAAAACTTTCCGTCCGTTGGCAATGCGGACAATCCAAATCACAAAAGATGTAGATGTTACGCGAGCCGTCACCGTAAGTCCGCTTGAAAGCGTACTGCATCGGTAGGGTGCTGACATCAGTCGTAAAAGGTTCTGCCGTAGCTGCTCCAGCCCATAAAACGGTGAGCACAGTTAAAAAAGATGTAAAATGTTTCATAAGTTTCTCCTTAAAGTTATGCACAAATTCCTTGTAAGCGTTTTACGGCTTTTTCATAACCGATAAGCGGGAGCAAAGTCTTCAGCTCCGGCCCGTTCGGTTCTGCTGTCAGAGCCATACGGATCGGGTGGAAAAGATCTTTTCCCTTGCGTCCGGTTTCAGCTTTCAACGCATTAATCCAAATATTAAACGTTTCCGCGTCAAACTCTTTTCCCTGAGGTAGCAAACTTGCTGCTTTAAGGCAAAATTCTTTGTCCTCAATCGCAGGGGAAATTTCTTTGTTGCAAATATTGTCCCACACTGCTACATCTGCCACTTTTTCCAAATTCCCCTTAACATCATCCCAAAAGATTTTGCTAACGCCAAAGTTATCTTTCAGATTCTCATAAGGTAGGTTGTGAACCAGTTTTGTATTGAATTTTTTCAATTCTTCTTCATCAAACTTCGGTTGAGCTCGCCCGATTTTATGAAAATCCAACGTTTCTGCCAGATCCTGCAGGTTATAAAATGGTTCAATGGCTTCTGATGTGCCGAGTTTTGCCAAGAAAGAGCAAATAGCCATTGCTTCCACCCCGTCTGCACGTAATTCCCGAACACCCAAGCTCCCCAAACGCTTAGACAATTTTCCTTCCTTACCGGTCAAAAGCGGCAAGTGAGCAAAGGTCGGTACGGTCCCGCCGATAGCTTTAAACATCTGGATTTGTGCTGCCGTGTTAGTTACGTGATCTTCACCACGGACAATGTGTGTGATCTTAAAATCCACATCATCAATCACTGACGGCAGGTGGTAGAGGTAACTTCCGTCTTCACGAATGATAATCGGGTCAGAAAGTTTTTCCGCCTCATATTTGCATACGCCACGCACAACATCTTCCCACATAATTTCTTCATTAATGAGTTTGAAACGATAGTGAGGTTTTCTTCCCTCGGCCTCAAAGCGGGCAATATCTTCTGCCGTGTAAGAGAGGGCCTGACGGTCATAAATCGGGGGCAGACCTTTTGCCAGCAATCTCTTCCGCTTAAATTCCAACTCTTCCGGAGTGTCGTAACAAGCATAGATTCGCCCTTGCTCTTTTAATTTTTGGACAACTTCATCATAGCGGGCAAATCTGGCGGATTGACGGGCTTCTTCATCCCAAGTGATCCCCAGCCAGGTCAAGGCATCGCGAATACCGTCTTCGTATTCTTTTTTAGAGCGGAGCTTATCCGTATCATCAATACGGAGCAAGAGCTTGCCTCCCATTTTCTTGGTCCACAAATAATTAAACAACGCAGTCCGCGTATTCCCGATATGCATCCAACCTGTCGGGCTTGGTGCAAATCTGACTTTTATATCTGTCATATTTTTTTATACCTCAAACATCAAAACATACATAAGCGCATCATACTGCCAAATTTTATAATTTCAATCAAAACTTCGCAAGAGTGTTTAGTAAAAATTAACCACTGATTACCTAGAATGCACGCTATGGGTAAAATCCCAGCATAAAAAGTTATACCGGTCATATGACTTTTGGCATAATTGCAAAAAGCATTTTTTCGGTGTAAAGTGTAAACGTTTTAAGAAACTAAAATTTTAGGAGAATTAACATGAGAAATAATGAACAAGGTCGTTCAATGATCGAAATGCTCGGCGTTTTGGCTATCGTAGGCGTTTTGTCTGTAGGTGGTATTGCCGGTTATTCCAAAGCTATGAACAAATTCAAAACCAA
>CAYPIZ010000010.1:0-13176 GCA_964410935.1 uncultured Acetobacter sp.
CTTTTTCAACAGTCTTCAGGTCTGCCCCGTTAGAAAGTTCCAAAGTACCGCCTTTTTCTACAGTGATATCTTTATACCAATCTAAATTAGTATCCTCGTCTTCAGACGTAACATCTTCCCCTTTATAGGAGGAAGTTTCTCCGTCCGTAACCTTTATAGATTCGCCATCGTGCCCGCCGGCCCAGGAAGGGGCTGCAGCAGAGGAATGAACAAACCCGACCATTGCAACGAGTGCTGTTGTCATCAATAAGTTGTTTTTCATAATTCCATCCTTATTATCTTGTTTAAACAATCTACTAAAAAACCCGCTTAAAAGCGGGCGGATGTTCGAAAACCGTACAACTGTAAACGGCTCGGCTGATTGAGCCTATAAGCCTTATTCACCGACATCCGCCAAGGCAGAGTCGGCACAATTTTTAAAGTCGTGTGCACCACGACTACAGTTGTAAAAGGGTTTTCGACGCCCTAAGACATAACAATGTACGTCTTGTCCTCAATACTAAAATGTTAATAGATGATTGTCAAAAACTTTTTAGGTAAATTCAATATTTTTTTAGTTTATATCTGAAACTTAGTGATGAGTTTCCCTTTGTCTGGATTTATCTTGAAAAACCACCCGTCATATAAAAGGCGATTCTCTTCTAATAAGGTCTTTGCGGTGTTCTTAGCAAAAAGCTCAGTTTCAAAGCTGATGTTAAGCCAATATTCCTTGTCGTTATGGTAAAAAGTTAAAATGTAGACAACCCCATCCAACGTGGTCAGCTCCAGAGTCGTTTTTTCCGGAAAGGCAGTCTTGTCAAAATGCTTTTCTTGTTTAATGTCTTCTGCCATTAAATACCATAAATTAACAGTTAAACCTCGCATAAAAGATATTGGGGTGTCTGTTTCCACATTTTTAAATTCATCCCCTCTGAAACGACGATAGACCTGAAAATTGGCAGATTTAATCCGTTTGAGATCATCATAATTCAACTGTAAAATTGGCATCTTAACCCAATCCATAAGGTGTGGGGAAAATGCAAAATTACCTTTGATTTGATATAAAAGCCCATCTTCATTGCGAGTCGCATAAGCGTAGGTATTATTTTTCTCCCGAGGATAAATAATGACACTTTCTATGATCCGCCCCTTGGTGTCAAGAATATCAATCTTTGTGTTATCTTTCGATAAATCTTGCGTTGTCAAAGGGTCTGCCCGATAAACTACGGTGTTTTGTATCATATTGGCAAGAAAATTGCTCTGCTGTAAAGAAACATAGTAATTATCAGCTTCTTTTACACGCCAAAAATCACCGTCTTTTTCCAAAGTGAAGGTGCTTTTATCAGGGAATGTGAACACAAGATCCTTAACGTCCAAACTCCCACGAGCCTCACTGAAAAAATAATCCCCACGTGACATAAGTTTGACCTTTTTAGAGTTATAAAACAGCCCTAAGAAAAACAAAGGAAGACTTATTATAAGAAAAATAAGTGCAATTTTAATGTGTTTCTGCATCGGAAATAAGCCTCCGTATTTTCACAAATTGAGATTTTTTGTTATGCCATAAAATCAGTGCAAGCAAAAGGACAAAAAAGAGGGGGATGATAAAAATAAAAACAATACTCAAAGAAAGAACTGCAGTCTGATATTGCTTGATAATTTGTCCATACAGCCGGCTAAGTTCTCCTTCTAAGGCATCTATTCTCTGTTTGATGTCGCTCAAATCCCCAATGTTTTTGACCGAGGCAAAACCTCTTTCCTGCACCAAGGTATAGAGTTTGTCTTCTTGAGCTTTTTCTTCATTAAGTTTTTGTAATAGGCCTTTAATTTGAACGCTAAATTGCGCCCTGATCTTTTCCGATAGTTGCTTACCAAGACTTTGAGGAGCCTCAATATTGCTATAATGAGGAAGATACTTTTCAACGTTTGTATTTGTGGCTAAGTCCAGAATTTCCAAAATAAAATTCAAGTTATCGGCTAATGGAAAAATCGTGTAAAAGTCAGAAGCGTTTTCTTCCTCGCTAATAAGGTAATCTTTAACAATATCCGTGTTGTAAATAAAGAAAACTTTGCTTTCTTGCTTTGCAATTGGCAAGATATCTAAAGATCTTTCCGATAAATCAAGATAAGCAGAAATAAATTTTCCTTGCGAATAGGCCGCTAACGTCTTTTGTTCAAATGAAAGTAATGGAAAAACAGTATAATCTTTGCGTGAAATTGTTTCAATTATTCCGCTTTCATTAAATATAACCGAGGTCGATTTTTGTTCCAGATTTGAAATTGTTCCAAATCCAAAAGGGGATTCATTATCTTTATCAGTATATAGAATTTCCTCAGGTATCGGATTAAAACCGTAATTTTCTAAAAAATCAAACCAAGATTTATTTTTCCCTTTAACAAGTTGAGATGGATTATTAAAAATTAATAAATTCCCCCCGTTTAATACAAATTGATCCAAAGCTAAAAGTTGCTCAAGAGAAAATCGACTTGTTCCAAGCAAAATTACTGTCTGGTATTCGGGAGAAATAAATGAAAAATCAGAGGGCAAAGACTGTAAAGAGTAAAATGTATTTAAAATCGTCTTAAAATAACGTATCTCATTGCTTTCAACGGCAGAAAATAATGCAATCTGTGCTTTGGGACGATCAAAAGAACGCAATAATCGCATAAGGTCGCTTTCTAAAAATTTTTGCCGTTGAGATGAAAAGGCCGTAATTTGCGAAAAATGCCCTTCATTATCAGAAATATGTGCTGTCATAAAAATTTTATTACCAACATTATCTTCAGAATAAGGAACTCCATCTGCCAATAATTGTCTTTCTAAGGGACTGAATGCCTCTACATAAACAACATTTGCTCTTACTGCCCCCTTTGAAACGGATTCTATCTGTTTTAAAAAACGCTCTACATATTCTGCATAAACGGCATAAGAAGAATGAGTATCGCTTCGCTTCTCTTGGGCTTCATAAAGGGTAATATCAACTCGCTTATCTGTTGTTTCAAGAAAATCCTTAGTTTCTGGTGTGAATGTAAATTTTTTCGCTGAAGTGAGATCAAAATTCCCTTTCTCAAAAAAAGAAAGGGAAAGCAAAAGAGATGTAAATAATAATAAAATAATCCCAAGAAAAACAGCTAAAGAAGTGGTCTTATTTTGACCTCTTATGTAAGATAAAATCACGGTGTTTGCCCATAATGAAAACAATACAATGAGTAAAAAATACCCTAAGTCGTCATAAGAAACAAGTCCATTCAAGAAGGCATTATAATGATTTGAAAAAGAAAAGGTCTCTAGCGGAATAAGAAAATGTGCAATTTTTAATGGCTCAAAAGGAAGATAAAGTAGTGTTAAGAGTACAAATACTGAAACGATGTAGCTTAAAATATTGTCTTTTATGAGAGAAGCAACGGTACAACTCAATGCGGTAAAAACTGCTCCGCTCAGTAATACGCCTATATAGCAAGAAAAAAGTAATCCCCAATCAGTAGCCGAAAAACAAGCTGTTATCAATAAAAACGGAAGAGATAGGAAAATAAGCAATAAAAAGAATGAATAAACAGCAAAAAATTTAGCTAAAATTAATTTCTTGTAACTCATTGGTTGTGTGAGTAAAAGTTCTAATGTCCCGTACTTATTTTCATCACCCCATACCCTGATAACAATGGCAGGTATTATGAGCAGGAAAATTAGCGGTTGCAGGGTAAAATAAGAGAGAAATATATCATTATCTCTCACAAAATAATCTCCGAGGTAAATTGCCCCGCTAAAAGAAAGCAGACAATAAATCGCAACGAGAATATAGGCAGTGATGCCATAAAAATTGGATCTAAAATCTTTAAAATATTGAGCAACAAATTGGTTCATTTTTGAGGCTCCTCATGTGATAAAATGCGAAAAGATTCGGCCAAGTTTTTACTTTTTGAAACTTTCTTAAACTGAGCAATTGTTGTATCGTGAACAATTTTTCCATGACTTAGCATGATAACTCGGTTAGCAATTTCAGCATCTTCTAAAACGTGAGTGGAAACTAACACAATATTTTTTTTAGCATAATCCTTAATGAAATGACGGATATCCTCTTTTTGATTAGGGTCAAGACCATCGGTCGGCTCATCTAAAATTAAAAATTTAGGCGTGTGAATAATAGCAGAAGCAATTTCCACCCTCTTTCTAAAACCTTTTGAAAGGGTATGAATTTTCTGTGATAAAACTTCTGTTAAATGGAGTGTATTTGCTGTGTGTAAAATAGCTTGCTCAATTTGATCTAATTGCCAAATTTGTGCAATCCATTCCAAAAAACTGTAGACGGTCATGTCGTTGTATAAAGAAGAAATCTCAGGAACATATCCAATACATTGCAAAGCATTAAGCCGATTCGCTTCAATATCATTTCCATAAATGCAGATTTTTCCGGTGGTGGGTGATATATAGCCGCACAAAATACGCATTAAAGTGGATTTTCCTGCTCCGTTTTCGCCCAATAAAGCAGTGATTTCTCCCTCTTTAAGAGTAAAGTGAATATTGGATAACGCCAAATTTTTATCAAAATTTTTCGAAATATTCTGAACTTCAATCATATTTTAAATCCAACAGGTTCATACTCTTGACAAGTATAAGGATAAATGTTTAAAAAAATAACAATGTTGGCAAAAATTATGAAAAGCTGATGACAAAAAAATATTTCTAAGTTATAAATAGAAAGTGCAAGATGCTGTTGGAGGTAATTTTGGAAGAAAAGTATTCTAAAGAGGAATTTAAGTCTATTAGAAATGGGATAATTGCATCGCTCTTTATTGTGGTTGCAGTCTTTTTAACCATTTCTCATAATGCTAAAATCAAAAGTAATAACGCCAGTACGGGAAGCTATAATATCTATGCCAGTTTTGGACGGACAGATGGTTTGAGTGTTGGTGATGTTGTTCGTATGGCAGGAGTAAATATTGGCAGGGTTACCGGAGCCGAGCTGGATAAAGATTTTCACTCAAAACTAACATTAGAAGTCGATTCGCAATATAAAATTCCAGAGGATAGCAGTGCTTCAATAGTCAGTTTTGGTTTGATTGGTGGAAAATATGTTGATATAGAAGTTGGTGGCTCGGATGAATATGTGCCTGCTAACGGGATGATCAATTATACTCAAGATGCTATGGTCTTGGAAGAGCTTTTAGATAGAATTATAAGTATGGGAAAAGCCAAAAGATCTAAAGCAAAAGCAGGGAATGAAAATACAAACGTAGAGAAAATAGGAGAGACTGATGAATAAAAAACCTATGGAAACAATTATGGGGTTAGTTGTCTTGGTGGTTGCAGCTTTGTTTATGCTGTTTGCCTATAGAGTGTCTGATCTGCAAGTTGTAAAAGGATATGAGATTCATGCCAGATTTATAAAAGTCGGTGGATTAAATGTCGGGGCAGATGTTCGTATAAACGGAATAAAAATCGGTACGGTGTTGTCCCAAAAAATTAATCCGGATGATTATATGGTTGACGTAACGATGAGTATTTTGCCCAATATTTCGTTACCAAATGACAGCGTTGTGTCTGTGTCCGGTGATGGATTATTAGGGGATAAATTTATAAAAATAGATCCAGGTAAGTCTTCTAAAAAACTTTTGGCCGGAGATGTGGTTCAAAATACCAAAGATGCTAAATCTTTAGAGGATATGGTGGGTGAAGTAATCTTTATGGTGACAAATAATGATGAAAAAGAGTAAATTTTTGCTTTCACTGCTGGCTGGTGCTAGTACTTTTTGTGGAAGTGTTAATGCCGCAGAAATAGAAACAAATGTGGCTGTTATGCAAGCTATGGATAAAGTAACAGGGCGTGTGAGTAAAATTATTGTTCCGGTCAATTCAGAGGTCACATTTGGTGATTTCTCGTTGGTTATACGCTCATGCAAAAAGCGGCCGGCTGAAGAAGCCCCGGAAAATTTTGCTTTTGTAGATGTTACGGATAAAAGTTTTGGTGACCAGGAATATAATATATTTCGAGGATGGATGCTGTCATCTACTCCGGGAATAAATGCAATTGAACACCCCATATATGATGTTTGGCTGTTGGAGTGCACGAATGATGAAGTAAAAAACACTAAATTTTTAACTAAAGAAGAGTTGGATCAGAGGGATAATTTACCGACAAAAGAATTTTTGCAACAACAAAATAAATCAGAAAAACAAGAAAGTGTGAAAGCTGCTAAACAAACTGAGGAACAACCACAAGAGATTCGCATTAATAATTTCATTAATGAAGATAGAGATATTGAAAAAGATATAAAAACGGATAGACCAGCGTATATTTCTGAAACTTCGGCTGCTTATGTAAGTGATATAGCTGAAGGTGAAGAACCTGAAAATTTATTGCAGTTTACAAGTATGCAAGAGATTAAAACGGATAAAAAAAATTCGAAAACCGATGATAACGCAGACGCTCAAGGACAAGAAGCTGATGATGATCTATCTGCTGCAATTGATGCAGAAATGAAAGAGCTGAAACATTAAAATAAGTTTCCATAAATCCAAATGGATGCAAAAATATATCCGAATGAAATGATAGTAAGTGTTTTTACTATCATTTTGCTATGGGAAAATGAAAACAGCAGAGAAATTTCAGCCGGCATTAAAATCGCAATCAAACGGTAGTCAGTAGAGCATGCGTATGGGTAATCCAGAGCGTACTTTATTGCATAAGCCCATACGGTTAAACAGATAATCCCCATAAATAAAAATGATGGAGCAAGGCTCTTTGGATGATAAAAAAGATTACATACTGCATAAGCTATCAATATTTTTAGGAGAATATTTAAAATATATAAAATTACTGCAGGATAATAGAGAAAACGGTGAATTAGGCTTAAATTCCACTCTCCAAAGAGTTCTGTTTTAATAAATGATAATACAATATTAGAATCAACAATATAGGGAGAATTGATAAAAGGAGTAATTAGTTGTGAAAAATCAAAAATCCGTTCACTCAAAAATAAGTGAGCAAAAGATTGTCCGGCTGGCGACGTATCTGGTACATTATTAAAAGGCATGTCAAATAAAATATGGTTACGGAAAATCCAAAGCAAGGCAAGAGGGACGGCGACGATGAGAAACAAACTTTCTTGAAAAAGAATCTCCTTTTGATGAGGTGATGAAAAAAGTTTGTATAAGAATAGAAATGTGAGTGCAGGAATCAGCATAAGAATAGAAATCTTTGTTAATGTTCCTACACCGAGGCATATTGCAGTGAGTAAAATATCTGATAGACATGCTGTTCTATACCAACGTAAAGAAAAATAAATAACCGCAGTACTAAATAACAAAACAGGTGCATCATCCGAAATATATCCGGAAAATAGACTTAGTGTAGGATTAAATGCAAATAATGCTGTAGCTATATACAAAATTTTACCGGAAAATTTTAATTCCTTGAATACACCAATAGCCAATAATGTTGTTGAAGTAACATAAAAAAGTGAAACATATTGTAAATTTTCCAATACGATAGTCTGATCCGTAACAAATAGACCAAGTGCAGACGCTATATTCCCAATGATCCAAAAATGCAAAGGTTGATGAAAAAGGTAATACATATACCATGGGTCAAAATTTTTCCAGTTAAAGAACTGCCTGGTTATTTCTGACATATAAAGTAAAATGCCATTTAAATCATGTTGCCGAATATTGATAGATGTTTCCTGAATGTAGAATAAATGTAACAGAAAAGAAGCATAAATGATACTAAATAAAACTACATTTTCATTTTCCTTATTTTTATAAATCACAAAGCCTAAGTAAAACAAAATTGACAGTAAAAGAATTTGCGGCTGTCCTGAAAAAAGAAAATAAGTCAGTATTCCTACACATGAAGACGTAGCTAGCAGAAGGCGAATAATAGTGCTTTTCTCCAATGCAATTAAGAAAAATACCGCTAGAACGTAAAAAGAAATATTCAAAAATAGCGTATCCATAAAAAATGTACTCGCTACCATACACAATAGCAAGCACATACAAAATACACAAAAGAAAGAATGTTTTACGATAATGTTCAATACGAAAAGCCTTTAGATATCATTTTTAGCACAAGGCTGTCCTGCAATGCACTTGTGATAAACTTTAGCTCTTCTGTAACCGGTCAAACCTTTATATTCCATTGTCTGAATATACGTATTCTCTACAATGATTGTAAAACTAAGAACGGCTGTGTTACCTGCTTTATCTACTGCATAAACTTTAATTTTGTAATTTCCGGCATCTTGTAGTGCAGGGTGCCCCGTAAACGTACGCGATTCGCTATCATAGTTTAACCAACGAGGTAGACCGGCATCGTCTAACGAGCCGGCTACCGTTGTGTAATCTCCTTCCCAAGAAACTTGTTTAAAAACTTCCTCGGGAATTTGTATTTCCAAATCACTCCCCGTGCCAACAACGACATCAGGAACTAGTGAACGGGAAGAAATATCTACCGGAGGTTTCTTTCCGGAAAGTTTTGCCCCTTTCGGGGTTGCAATAAAAACACCTTTTTGCCACTTGTCCAGTGTCTGTCTGATATACACAGCAATCATAGACGGAGTGTCGTTCAGCATATCCAATGGTACAGCATCCATTCCCATGCTGGCATAGAGTCTACCAATAGCTGCTTGAACTTCAACATAGGAAAGGAAAGCTTCTGCTTCATCCACAATTGCTCTGGCTGATTCTAAGTGGCTTATTGCCTTGTTAGCACCTTCTTGCGTTGTAATATCTTCAGCAATATCCTCGGATGTATCTGCAACGCCCATGTTTAGGTAATAATCTTCAATGGCAGATTGGTACAGAGCCCAAGAAAGATAAACCTGATTTACAACCACATTGGTCAATCTCTGTCTGGCAAGAGAATTGTAAGTTGAAGCACTTTCTGTTCTGATATCTTCAAATAAATTCATAGATAAATCATCTGAAGACTTTGTCCATCTACGATTATAATAATTCGGGTCTTGTTGATAATCGCTATTATTCACATCATCAAAATCTTTGATAACCAGTTCTAACTCATCTTTAGAAGTAGAGCCATCAAAAAGTCTGAGCTCCGGACGATTCGTTAGTGCAATCCATTCAAGTTGTTGGATTTTGGCTCTCATTGAGGGAACTGGAAAATTTCCGTATTCAGAGCCGGCTAACTTTATTTCGGTTGATGGATAAAAACCTAACAATCCTGCAAATTCTGCCTGAGCGGTATCAAATTTTCTTCTTAAATCTGTCAATTGCTTGATGTTTTCAAGGTATTTACGTTTTCTAACCAACAAACTCGTTGATGGAACTTTCCCCTCTTTGGCCATTTCTTTAGTTCTGGCATTTATCTCATCAACAACCCGAACTAAATATTCACTCATATCATCAATAACCGGAATAATCCGTTGGGCTGCAAGAGCCTTCCAATAAGCTGTTCTGGCTTCCAATAAAATGTTATTAACAACTTTGCGACTCTGCTCTTCTGCGACAACATCGGCAGAAGCCAAACTATTCTGATAGTAAAGCGAAGACAAATCCAACATATTCCAGGAAACTTTTAAATCGGCCGGAATGCCTGAAGTGGTCGTTGTGTTATCATACCCAAGGTTTTCCGTAATAGTCGGCAAAGAAGCCGGAGAAATATTTCCTTTAATTAAATTTTCGCGATAGCTTGTCAATCTCCTTGTATAGTTATATTTCAAAGCCAACGCCATAGCCATATACATATCAATCGGAGCAGTTATACGAGAAGGTGTACCGATATACATATTTTGCATATCCACATCGGCACGCACCGCTCTATCCCAATCGGAATAATAAGCAGACATAACCGGCGCCTCAATAACAGGCTGTGGTTCTGTTGTGGAGCACGCCGCCAAAAAGCTTGCACAAGCCCCGATAAAACAAATAATTTTTTTCATTCGTTTTCCCTCAAACATTGTTGTTCAAGTAAATATTTACACTAATTATTTTTTAATTGGTAGCATTTTATTTGATTTTATACAACTTTCATGTAAAATGAACAAAAAATGATATATTTTGGTAGGAAGAGTATGTTTGATTTATTTTACACCTTATTCAAATATAAAGAAAAAGCCCAAAAAGATGAACTCGGGTATTATCCGGAAAAGGTAAGCGTTCGGGCTTTCCCGGAGCGTCGTTACTTATGGACATCCCGATTCTTGGTAATTGTTTCCTGTTTAAGCCTGTGCCTGTGTATGATGCTGGGAGGGGTGTTAATTCTTTGCATTCCAATGCGTGGTGCAGGAGTCGTTCCTTTGCAGGTAGACTATCAGCGTTATCAAATAAGTTTTATGAATCAACGTGAACGGAGGGCTTATGCCGGTGACTTGGTGACGGAAAGCTTAATGAATCAATATGTGGTTCAACGTTATACGATAAGTGATGATAAGGATGAAATGGATCGTCGTCTTGGTGAAGAAGAATTTGTCGGTTTATCCTCGGATGACATGGTATATAGAGAATTTGCAATGACGGAAAAGCCCTATTTTGAAAAAATGTATAACGAAGGAATAAGGAGAAAAGTGAAAACAACCTTGATTTATCCTGTTTCGTTTGACTTTTGGCAGGTTCGTTTTGAAACCATAGATAAAATCCCTAATGTTGATAAGCCGGTAAAAAAGAGATGGATTGCTACAATCCGTATGTTCTTTAATTTCAAAAAATATGCAAACGATTTGCAAGATGTCCAGCGGAAAAAAAGTTTACGTAACCCCTTTGGTTTGACCATCACAAGCTACAACCTTTCCTATATGGGAGAGGTAAAATAATCCATAAAAGACCGGAAATTTAGCAAAATTGAAGTTTTTGTTTACTATTTATTGAGTAAATGTTATCTAAAATGCTACAAGTAAGACAATTTTTTAAGGATTTAGTACAAAATGAGTAGAAGTGCTTTAGAAGTTTTTGATAACACGCTAGTCCCGATGGTTATAGAACAGACCTCACGAGGAGAGCGATCTTTTGATATTTTTTCCCGTTTGTTAAAAGAGCGTATCATTTTCTTAACGGGAGAGGTGAATGACGAAGTTTCGGCTTTGGTTTGTGCACAACTTTTATTCTTAGAGTCTGAAAATCCTAAAAAAGACATTTTTATGTATATTAACTCTCCCGGTGGTGTGGTTACGGCCGGGTTAGCTATGTATGACACCATGAAATATATTTCTTGTGATGTGGCAACTCTTTGCATTGGTCAAGCTTGTTCTATGGGGTCTTTCCTCTTAACAGGTGGCACAAAGGGAAAACGTTTTTCGTTGCCGAATTCCCGTATTATGATTCACCAGCCGTCAGGTGGGGCTCAAGGGAAAGCTTCTGATATAGAAATTCAAGCACAAGAGATTCTAAATATTCGGAAGAGACTTAATAAAATTTATGCTGAAAATACCGGTCAAAAGCTTGCTGTGATTGAAAAGGCTATGGACAGAGATAATTTTATGAGCCCTGAAGAAGCTAAAGACTTTGGCTTGATTGATCATATTGTAAAGAACCGTTTGGAAATTATTAAGTAGGATATAAAAATGAGTGATACGGAAGATAAAGTTTTACATTGCTCCTTTTGTGGCAAAAGCCAGAACGAAGTAAAAAAGTTAATTGCCGGAAGAGGGGTATATATTTGTGATGAATGCATTGATGTATGCATCAATATCGTCTCGCAGGAAGTTAAAGAGGAGCGTCAAGGGGAAGAACAAATGGTGCATGAACATTTGCCGACTCCGTCAAAGATTAAGGAATTCCTGGATCAATACGTTATCGGGCAAGAACATGCAAAACGTGTTTTGTCTGTTGCCGTATATAATCATTACAAACGCTTGAATAACAAATTAAAAAATCCGGAAGTGGAAATTTCTAAATCTAACGTTATCTTGATCGGTTCTACCGGGTCAGGGAAGACCTTACTGGCGCAAACACTGGCAAAAGTCCTTGATGTACCGTTTGCCATTGCGGATGCCACAACGTTAACGGAAGCCGGCTATGTTGGTGAAGACGTAGAAAATATTGTCTTAAAGCTTGTTCAAGCTGCTAATTACGATATTGAAAAGGCAGAGCGTGGAATTGTTTATATTGATGAAATTGACAAGATTACCCGCAAGACTGACGGCCCGTCCATTACCCGTGATGTTTCCGGGGAAGGGGTGCAACAAGCTTTGTTGAAAATTATTGAAGGTACGGTTGCTAACGTTCCTCCGCAAGGCGGACGGAAACATCCTCAGCAGGAATTTTTGCATGTAGATACCACAAATATTTTATTTATCTGCGGTGGTGCTTTTGCCGGCTTGGAAAAGATTATCGGTCGTCGTGGGCAGGAAACCTCTATTGGATTCGGTGCGCAGATTAAAGATGCAGAAGAAAAGTCTTTGGGAGAAATTTACAAACAGGTTCAGCCGGAAGATTTGCTCAAATATGGTCTGATTCCGGAATTTGTCGGCCGCTTGCCGGTTATTGCCACATTGGATGATCTGAATGAGGCCGCTTTGATTAAGGTTTTAACAGAACCAAAGAACGCCATTATCAAACAGTATAAAACACTCTTTGATATGGAAGATGTTAACTTGACAATCACTGACGACGCATTGGTTGCTATTGCTAAAAAGGCAATTGAACGGAAGACCGGGGCTCGGGGATTGCGTGCCATTATGGAAGAAAATCTTTTGGATCTGATGTATGATATTCCGGATAAAAAAGATGTTACGGAAATTGTCATAGATGCAGCCGTGATAAATGAAGGCAAAGCGCCGACGTATATCCGTAAAAAGCACAAAAAGAGTGCGTAAATGCAAACAAAAAATAACCTCCAATAATTTCAAATTATTGGAGGTTATTTTTATCGGTTTTAATGAGAGTTTAAAACTCCCTGCCAATAAGCTAATCTCTCCCGAGTTTCTTTTGCTTTCCGTTCGGCTTCTTTCTTAGCTGCTTTCGCCCGAGCTTTTTGCTCCTTCTTAGAAAGTTTAGTAGAGTTTGTAGCTCCAGTATCACCATTCTGAACTAAAACTTTTGTATTGTTACTCCCTGTTAAGCTATCGTTAACATTGGAAAGTGTCAGATTATCCTTTACAACCTCATCCTGAGAATCTACGGTTGTCCCGTTTGTTTTTAGTTCTGTAACCTTATCGGATACAGAAACGGTAATGGTCTGACTTACGACTCTTTCTACAGTTAAAGTGCCACCTTCAACAAAAGCTTCAGGAGCTGCATTTTGAATC
>CAYPIZ010000011.1:0-7908 GCA_964410935.1 uncultured Acetobacter sp.
TAGAGGTACATGAATTTTCAGCTACCCGCAGAGACCGCTCTAGATGCTCAAATTTCCCCCTTTAAGCCCTTTAAGTAGAGTATGATTATATCCCCGTCTATAAATATTGCCTCCCTATCCGGGAACGGCTTTGCCTTCGTCCGCAGATACTCTCTCCCCTGCTCGGAAAGATCCCTCTCCCCGGCTATACCGTAAAAAATATCTTCCGGATAATAAAAATTGTACACATGGATGGGCATAAACTGCGGGGTGTACGCCGTCTCCAAAAGGTCCAGACTGACGTTTTCCCCCTTGGTTTTGCGATAATAGTTTTGCCGAAGGGAGAGCGTCCCCACCTGATAGATCCGATACTTTTTCCCCTTGTAAAAATCGGGCATTTCCTCCAGACGGGAAACGATGCGCTCATGCAGTTTCATCTCGGCATCAAAGCCCAGCTTCCAGACTTTTTGTGCATACACATCCCGAACGATCCCCATAAAAGCGAGAAGCACCGCCAACCAGAACCCCAACTTTTTGAGTTTTCCGTCCGGATATGCCAAGATAAAGGCCAGCCCCAGCGCATAGATAAACCCGAGCCCGTAAAAATCCAACCGTGGCACAAAGGCAAAATTTTCCATTTCTGCCAGAATTTGCCCCCGCTCATCTGCCAGGAAAAAGGCAATTTTGGACGCCAGCAAAATCATCACCAGCAAGAGAACGGTCATAAAAGCGCGTTCCCCGCCGGCACGGAAGAAGGCACACCCCGCCCCCAGCACCGTCAAGGCCAGAAGCAGCAGACGGAATTTATATTCCATAAACGGCAGCGGCGCCACAAATTGCAAAAACATCGCCTGCACCGTTTCTATCAGTTTATTCGGCACTTCGCTCAGCGGTATGGTCTGGGTATTGTAGCCCATATCCACCGGCACATTTGCCAAGGTAACCACCAAGAGGAGCACTGCGACGGCCACATCAACCGCCACCCAAATATTTTCTTTAATCAAGCTCAACAAAGGGCGCTGTCCGTAGGTATAGTCCATCAAAATTTTCCCCAACAGCATCACCCCGAGCATATTGAGCACGGCGGCATAAGATGAAACGGCAAAATACAGCACCAACACGGCCCACAGGTGATAAATTTTCTTCTTCTCCGCAACGGCAATATCCGCCAACATCAGCCCGGAAACGCCAATCAGCGGCAAGCTCAGATTGATGAGCGTATCTTGGGCATAATAGAGCCACACCAACGTATAAGGCAGCACGCCCAGAAACACCGCAAACAAGGTATAGTTGGTCACGCTCTCGGGGATTTTCCAATACCGTGCCAACAGCAAACTCCCGAAGACCAACGCCGCAAACGCCGTCAGATTATTAAAGATCGGCAGAATTTGCCCCTCAAACAACAGGGCCTGCAAAAGGAAGTGCAGCGGCCGCCCCTCAAACGTCTTTTCATACCAGACCAAAGCTTTCCGCACCGAGTTCCAATCATGATCCCCATACATAAAATTAACGGTATGGAACAGAAACGTCACATTCACCAGCAAAAAGGCATAAAGAAACGCCTTTTTCATCACCGCATTTATCCCGAAATATGCCTTAGGTGTCATTTTGCACTCCTCAAATCAATCATCATGCACAATACGGTTATTTTGCCGATTTTTTAAGCAAAGGCAAAATCTTTTACCGAGTTATCAACGAATAAATCACCCAAAGAGGCGCTATGCCCCATGCCCGAACAGCACTTTAAAAATCAGCCGCACCCGGTTTGAGAGGGTGATTTTCGGCTTTGGCGAGATAATCTCCCACCCACGTTTATCCATCAGCTGGAAGTAGGTATGATAAAGGTTCAGCATATAGATAATCGGCTTAGAATTTTTGTTGTGAATTTCCTCAAGCAGGCTGTAACTTTCTTCAAAGAGGCTGTTCACCTCATCTGCCATACTTTTCCGCGCCAGCCAGAGCTTCGTATGGGTAAGGATTTCCCTTGGAGAAAGCGTCGGGTCCACACCGGCGGCTTCCAGATACTCCCTCGGGATATAGACATGCCCGTTGTACATATCTTCCTTCACGTTTTTGAGGATATTGGTCATCTCCACCGCTCGCCCGATAGACCGCGCCAGTTTAAGTGTATTTTCCTCATCAAATTCGGCAATAATCCGCAAAATCAGATACGCCGGCACTTCCGCCACACCATAGCAATACTGCTCAAATTCCTCCCGTGTCGGGCAACAAAGCGGCGTCGGACAATCTTTCATAAACGCGTCTAAAATCGTTTCAAAACTCTCCCGCGCCAGCTTAAAGCGGAGGCAATTTTTATAGATTCTGCGCCCGATAGCGGTTTCCGGCACTTTTTTATCATAGATATTCACCAACTCTCTCCGCCAGGCCTCAAGAATTTCCGCCTTTTCTTTCCGTGGGAGCGAACAGGTGCGCAACTCGTCAAAATGGTTCATCAACGCATAAATGGTATAAACGGCAGCCCTTTTAGCCTTAGGATAATGCCGTGTGCACCAAAACACCTCAGAATGATTTTTTCTGACAATCTGCCCGATAGAACTCATTTTATCACCTCAAAAACAATCTCGTTTGCATGTTTGTAGCATAAAGCATATAAAAAATCGGTTAATTTTTCGCCCCATCGGCAGAAATTTCTTTAAGCCACGCATCGCACGCCTGCAAAGCTCTTTTAGCCATGGCTTCTTTTTTCTCGCTCCCTTTAAGGGGACGTAATTTTCCGTTTGGCGTCACCACTTTTTCCACTTCCGGAAACAGACCGAAGTTGATATTCATCGGCTGATAGCGTTCAATATCCGTCGCGTCACTCAGGTGGGCCAGCTGACACCCGAACGCACATTCTCTCGGCGGTAAAATCGGCTTTTCTCCTTTAAGCAGGGTTGCGGCAAAATACCCGGCGAGCCACCCCACGGACGCACTTTCCACATACCCCTCGCACCCGGTAATCTGTCCGGCAAACATCAAATACGGCCGTGTTTTCAACCGCAGATATTGATCCAGCAAAATCGGGGATTTGATAAACGTATTTTTGTGAATACCGCCCAAGCGTGCAAACACGGCATTTTCCAAACCGGCAATTTTTTTGAAAATCCGCACCTGCTCGCCGTGTTTTAATTTGGTCTGAAACCCCACCATATTGCGGAGCGTATCTTCTTTGTTATCCTGTCGCAACTGCACCACGGCATAAGGCTTTTCCGCACTGTTCGGATTCGTCAACCCCACCGGTTTCAACGGGCCGTAAAGCAAGGTATCGCGCCCTCTTTCCGCCATCACCTCCACCGGCAGACACCCGTCAAAATACTGAGGCTTTTCAAAGTCATGAAATTCCGCCTTTTCTCCGTTCAACAACTCTTCCACAAAAGCTTCGTATTCCGCTTTGGTCATCGGGCAGTTGATGTAGTCATACTTATCCCCCTTGTCATAACGGGATTGATACCACGCCTTGCTAAAATCAATACTGTCTTTATAAATCACCGGCGCAATGGCATCATAAAAAGAGAGCTTTTCCCCACCGATCGCCTCGGAAATATCTTTTGCCAGTGCCTCACCGGTCAGCGGACCGGTCGCAATAATACTCAGCCCCTCGCTTTCCGCCGGCAGAGTCGTTTTTTCCTCTGCCACAATTTTAATTTTCGGATGTGAACGCAATTTTTCGGTAATGTAAGCGGAAAATCCTTCCCGATCCACCGCCAGCGCTCCCCCGGCCGGCACTTTGGTCTTATCCGCACTCTCCATGATGAGCGACCCTGCCCGCCGCATTTCCTCATGCAGCAGCCCCACGGCATTGTGCAAATAATCATCCGCCCGTAGCGAATTAGAACACACCAACTCGGCAAAACCGTCCGTCTTGTGCGCCGGCGAATGCTTCAGCGGTTTCATATCATATAACGTCACGTTAATTCCGCGCTCTGCCAACTGCCAAGCCGCCTCCGCACCGGCAAGTCCGCCCCCGATAACATTTGCTTTTAATTCCATTTTCGTGCATCCTTTCGTTATCCTTTGGTTATAAATGCACATATTCGGTTTGTAAATACAAAAAATGAGGTGATTTTTAAATTTGCTTTGCTATAATGGGCGAAACGGGACATCAAAAATGGCTAAAAACAACACATTAACATTAGTTCTATACATTTTGACGGCCTTAGCGCTGCAAACCTCTCTCCTCTGGGCAGAACCATCGGAGATGGATTTGCTTATGGCAGAAAAGAAACAGGAACCGCAAAGACAAGTCACGCCTCCCCCACCGCCTCCGGCACAAAAAGCAGGGATTGACCTCTCCATAGATACCAAGAAATCTTTATCCGAAAACCTGGATGAAAACCTCCCGACCGAGGCTGAAAAGAAAGAGGAAGCCCCCATTGTTGCCGACACGGAAGAGGATGAAGAAAACTGGCTGCAACACTTACTCTCCCGTGGGTCGGAAGAAATTGTCAAAAAAATCAACACCCCCGAGGAGGAAGAAAATTCCGAAGAACAAAAAAGCAAGAAAAAACAGCAGTCCCGCTCCAATGCCGCCAACTTTGATATTTCCGGCGTCAAGCTCCGTATGACCCCGGCAGAAGTGGAAGCCGCCCTCACCAAGCAAGGCTACCGCCGTGTTGCCCAATCTTACGAAATCCCGAATTTCATCAAATGGCGTGGGGAAGAAATCTGCCGTATCAACGGCGTTGTCGGGTTTGAGCGCCTCAAAGCCTGTATGACCCAACTTGCGGAAGAAAAAGGCTACCGCTTTATTGAATATGAGCGCTACACCCGTACCAGCACGCTGGAAAGCATTGACGTTAATTACACCTCCACTTTTGCGGATAATCTCTCCTTGCGCGTTTACTATAAAAGTTCCATTCCGATGTCCACCAGCAAGGCCTCCAACAACGTCTACATCAACAATTTAAAGATCTACGAATTCTGGCGGAGAATTGCCGCAAAATACGGGGAGCCGGACAATGCCACCGAAGTCAAGTGGGGCTTAGGCGGTAAAAAGCCGTACCTCAAAGCCCAAACCGGCACGTTGGAATTGGTCGACCCTATCTTAAAAGATCTGGACATTGCCCGTATGATCAACGAAGATTCCAAACTCGCCAATGCGCAGTACTATAATTTTTAACAAAGGATTTTGTCATGAATAGCGTTTTTATAGCTGAAGCCGTTGCCACCCGTTTATCGCATGATTTAATCGGCAATATCGGTGCGGTTGCCAATGCGGTAGAACTGCTCAACGAAGGCGATGATGACGACAAAGACGACATCACCAACATTTTGAATTTCAGCTCAGACGTTTTAAGCAAGCGCCTCAAATTTTTCCGCCTCTGCTTCGGGCTTTCCAATGCCAAAGTCAAAGACCTGGCAGAGCTGGAGAGTATCACTTCCGCATACCTCTCCACGCTGGGCAATCCGGCTCTACCCACCACATTGCGTTTAAACGTCACCACGCCGGAAGTTTATAAAATCGTGATGCCCTCGGTGATGATGATGGCCGACACCTTGATTAAAGGCGGTGAAATTGTTGTGAACCAAACCGACACGTCGCTGGAAATTTCCGCCACGTCCAACGCCCCGTTAAACACCGGTAAATTAGCCAACATCACCCGCGTTCTCCAACATGAAGAAGTGGAAGAAAATCCCTCCACCTATGCCCCGTTGTTCTACCTCTTGGCATACCTTGGCAAAAGCGGTGTTTCCGTTCGCCTTAATCAGCAGACCCTCGTTATCGGAGATTAAACATCTATGGAATTTTACGGGGTTCTCTTACCGCTACCTTTTGATGAAGTTTTTGACTATGCCGCCGAGGATAATTCAGCCCTGAAAATCGGGCAACTGGTGGTTGTTCCTTTCGGTCGGGAAGAGCTGGTCGGTGTGGTCTTAAAGCAAGGCAAATCCGCCGATATAGACGTTAAGAAAATCAAAAAGATCAAAACCGTATTGGCGCTTCCGCTCCTCTCGGCAACGCTGCTTGATTTCATCAAAAAGACGGCCGCTTATAACATGGCCCCCTTGGGTCTGGTGCTGAAAATGGTTTTGGGGAACACCGCCAACCAGCTCCCCAAACAAAAAATAACGCTCCTGGGCTTAAACATCAAAAATCAAAATCTGGAAGGCATCCGCCTCACCGAAGCCCGCAAAGCCGTCTTTGCTTTTCTGGATAACGGGAACGAGGCGGAAAAAGAAACGATTATGGAACAAACCGGTGTCAGCGACGGCATCATCACCGCCATGATCAAAAGCGGTTTTCTCTACAAAAAAGAAGTCCTGATCAACGAAGAGACCTCTCCCCAGCAGGTGGATTTGAGTGCTAAGGCCACCTTAACGGCGGAGCAGCAGTCCGCGGCGGATATTCTCTGTGCCAAAGTCAACAACGGCTTTTCCGCCACACTCCTAGACGGTGTCACCGGGTCCGGTAAAACCGAAGTCTATTTTGAAGCCGTCGCCTCGGCGCTCAGCCTGAACAAACAGGTGCTGGTGCTCGTACCGGAAATTTCTTTAACCACGCAATGGCTCAAACGCTTTGAAAACCGCTTCGGGGTCACCCCGTATATTTGGCATTCCGAAGTCGGGCAAAAGAACAAAGCCCAAACCTGGAAAGCCGTAGCCAAAAATCAGGCCAAAGTCGTTGTCGGGGCAAGGTCGGCGCTGTTTCTCCCTTTTAGCGATCTGGGGATTATCGTCATTGATGAAAGCCATGATCACTCTTTCAAACAGGAAAGCCTTGTCACCTATCAGGGGCGGGATATGGCGGTCTTGCGGGCACATCTGGAAAAAATCCCCGTTATTCTCTCCACCGCCACGCCGGATCTGGAAACCGTTGTGAATGTTGAAGAAGGCAAATACGATTGCGTGAAGTTGACCAAACGTTTTGCCCGTGCCGTCCTGCCGGAAATCAAGATTCTGGATTTGAAAAAAGACAAACCCGTCAAAGGCGACTGGGGCATTTCTTTCATTGCACCGACGCTGGTTACGGAAATCTCCAAAAATCTGGAACGCGGCGAGCAATCCATGCTTTTCCTGAATCGTCGTGGCTATGCCCCCTTGATGATCTGTCGGGAATGCGGCCACCGTATGCAATGTCCGCATTGTTCCGCCTGGCTTGCCGAACACCGCCTCACCGGAGAGTTAATCTGTCATCATTGCGGTTATAAAAGAAACACCCCGAAACGCTGTCCGCATTGCCAATCAGAGGAAGGCCTCACCGCCTGTGGTCCGGGGGTAGAACGCATTGCCGAGGAAGTCGCTCATCGTTTTCCGTCTGCCCGCACGGCGATTCTTTCCAGCGACATCACCACCAATTACAAAGAAATTTCCGAGGTCATTCACAAAATCTCCAATCGTGAAGTGGATATTCTCATCGGCACGCAGATTCTCGCCAAAGGCCATAACTTTCCGGATTTGACGTTGGTCGGGGTGATTGATGCGGATCTCGGCTTAATGGGGACGGATCTCCGTGCCACGGAACAGACTTTTCAACTTCTCTCCCAAGTTTCCGGACGTGCCGGCCGTGGGGAGAAGAAAGGCACCGTGTACCTGCAAACGCTTTATCCCGACAATCTGGTCTTAAAAGCGGTGATTGAGCATGATCGCCAGCAGTTTCTGGAGATAGAAAAATCTTCCCGCCGCCTGTTGCACATGCCCCCATACGGCAAACTGGCCGCTTTGATTATCTCTTCTGCCAACCAACAAGCCGCCGAAGCCGCCGCTTATTACCTCGGCAAATGTGCCCCGAACAATGATCAAATCGAAACCTTAGGCCCTGCCCCTGCCCCCATGGCGCTGTTGCGCGGAAGATATCGCTACCGCCTGTTACTGAAAACCGGCAAAAACATCAACATCCAGCAAGTCATCAAAAAATGGCTCTCGTTGGTCAATGTAAAAAGCAACGTGCGTGTGGATATCGACATCAATCCGTATTCTTTTATGTGATTT
>CAYPIZ010000011.1:8008-13119 GCA_964410935.1 uncultured Acetobacter sp.
TCATCTTTGTTATGGAAATTTTAATCTAAAATAAGTAAATTCGTGATAATTGTTCGGTAAAAAGGGTCTCGTCCGTATATCAGAGAAAATAAAGAGGAAATAACGCGTGCAAAAAGTTTCAAAATTCAAAACCGCAACCGCCTATGCCAAGGCCTGGCTTGATGCTGCCGTCAATGCCGGCGCGGAAGATACCGTCTTTGCGGAAACACAAGCCTTAGCGCAAGTTTTAGCGGAAAATCTCTCCCTCTGGCAGCAGATATCCGCCCCGATTAATACACTTTCTTCGGTTACCGACACCCTCACGGCGCTTACTAAAAAATTAAAGCTTTCCAAAATCTCCGCAAATGCGCTCCGTGTCATTGCCGAAAACGCCCGTCTGGCTCTGTTAATGCTCATCTTGGAAGAGTTCAAAACCCTGTATTATGAGCACAAGGGCATCATAGAAGTTCAAACCGAGTCTGCCATTGCGTTAAGCAAAGCGCAACAAAAACGCCTGCAGCAGATTCTGGAAACCAAGCTCGGCTCTCCGATTGTTCTGGCATGTTCCGTCAAGCCGGAAGTCCTGGGCGGCTTAAGCATTCGTTACAATTCTTATTTGATTGACGACACACTCAAAACCAAATTTGAAAAGGTAACCCAACTCATCCTCGCCAGAGAGGTCAAATATGAAAAATAACATAAACGAAAGGTCTGAAAGATGACGGTTAAAGCTAGTGAAATTTCTGCTATCTTACAGGAAAAGATTGAACAATACGACTTTAACGCCGATATAGAAGAAGTCGGTCGTGTGCTGTCTGTCGGTGACGGTATCGCCACGGTTTACGGCCTCACCGGTGTTGAATACAACGAAATGGTTGAGTTCGCTTCCGGTGTCAAAGGTATGGCATTAAACCTCGGGGAAGACAGTGTCGGCGTGGTTATATTCGGTTCCGATGCAGAAATCAAAGAAGGCGATACGGTAAAACGCACCCGCAAAATCGTGAGCGTTCCTGTCGGGAAAGAGCTTCTCGGTCGTGTGGTTGATGCCCTGGGTAACCCGATTGACGGCTTAGGTGCAATCAAAGCCACCGAATTTGCCAATGTAGAAACCAAAGCCCCCGGCATTATTGCCCGTAAAGGCGTGCATGAGCCTGTTCAAACCGGCTTAAAAGTGATCGATTCGCTAATTCCGATCGGTCGTGGCCAACGTGAGCTCGTCATTGGGGACCGTCAAACCGGTAAGACTTCCATTTTGGTTGATACGATCATCAATCAAAAAGCCACCAATGCCGCCGCCAAAGATGACAGTGAAAAGCTGTTCTGCATTTATGTAGCTATCGGGCAAAAACGCTCCACCGTTGCTCAGGTTGTAAAGACCCTGCGGGATTACGGTGCGTTGGATTATACCATTGTGGTTGCCGCCACGGCATCAGACGCTGCTCCGTTACAATTCCTTGCCCCGTATGCCGGCTGTGCTATGGGTGAATATTTCAGGGATCGGGGCATGCACGCGGTGATCTTTTATGATGACCTCTCCAAGCAAGCCACGGCATACCGCCAGATGTCCTTATTACTCCGTCGTCCACCTGGGCGTGAAGCTTATCCGGGTGACGTTTTCTACCTGCACTCCCGTCTGTTGGAACGTGCTGCCAAGTTAGATGATGCCGGTGGGGCCGGTTCTTTAACCGCCATGCCGGTGATTGAAACGCAAGCCGGCGACGTTTCCGCCTACATCCCGACCAACGTGATTTCCATCACCGACGGTCAGATTTTCTTGGAAACATCTCTGTTCTATCAAGGCGTCCGTCCGGCAGTAAACGTCGGTATTTCGGTAAGCCGTGTCGGTTCTGCCGCACAGGTCAAAGCGATGAAACAGGTTTCCGGCACCATGAAGTTGGATCTCGCCCAATATCGTGAAATGGCTGCTTTTGCGCAATTCTCTTCCGATTTGGATCAATCCACCAAAAAGTTGTTAAACCGTGGTGCTCGGCTGACGGAAATGTTAAAGCAACCGGTTTATCACCCGCTGGCTCTGGAAGAAGAAGTCGTTATTCTTTTTGCCGGCTCCAAGGGGATTTTGGATGCGCTTGAACTTTCGCAAATCAAAGGGTTTGAGAGATATCTTTTAGACACCATGCGCAAAGAGAAGAACTCCTTCCTCAAAGAAATCCGCGAAAAGAAGATCATTTCCGCAGAGCTGGAACAAGAGATGCTCGCCTATATGCAGCAGACCGTCGCAACCTTCAAAGCCTCGCAAACCGAAGCCGAGAAAACAGCATAAAAGGATAAGGTTATGGCCGGTTTAAAAGAGCTCCGCACCCGCATTGAAAGCATCAAATCCACGCACAAGATTACCGCTGCGATGAAGATGGTTGCCGCTTCCAAGTTCAGACGTGCCCAGTTGACGCTGGAAAAGAGTGAGCTTTTTCAAAAAATGCTGATTGAGAACATCAAAAAAGCCCTGTTAGAACTCAAATATCAGGAAGCCAAGCAAGGCATCAAATTTATGCTGCCGAAGATGTTGGTTCAGCCGACAAATCCGCAGACGTATGCCTTGTTTGTGCTGGCTTCCGATAAGGGGCTTTGCGGCAGCTATAATTCCATGGTTGCCAAAGAGGCCAAGCGCCGCATTGACGAGCTCAAATCCCAAAACAAAAAAGTCATTGTCTTTTGTTACGGCAAAAAGGCTGCCGGCAGTTTGAAACGCTACGGGGTGGAAGACATTGAAGCCTCTTATCCTAACGTCATCAAAAGACATTTAACCTACACGGAAGCCCTCTCCTTTTTAAGCGACGTGTGGGAAAAGAAAGAGCAGTATCACGCCGATATTTGCGAGATTGTGTATAGTGACTTCCTTTCCGGATTGTCCCGTACTTATCTTTCCAAGCAGGTTATCCCTTATGATATAGAACTCACGGAAGCAGATACCGGGCTCAACCAAGTCGGCGATTCTTTCTACGGGTTTGAGCCGAACGCTTTGCAAACTCTGTACACGCTGTCCGATGTCTATATGCGCACGGCGATGTTTGAGATTTTGATTAACTCTCAAGCCTCCGAGCATGCCGCCCGTATGAGTTCCATGGATAATGCCAACCGCAACGCGCAAGATATGATCAGCTCTCTAACCTTTAAGTATAACAGTTTACGGCAATCCGCAATCACCACCGAGCTGGTCGAGATTGTGGCCGGTGCCGAAGCCATGTAGCAACCAAAGGAGTATAAAAAACGATGGTTAAAAAAGAAACAAAAGCCGCAACGGCAAATGCCGAGCTTCAAGAAATCGCTAAGGAAGCCGACTTACGCTTAAAAGAATTGCGTGAAAAGATTGCTTCTCTGGCAAACACCGATAAGCTTGGTGAAATTCATCAGGTTATGGGTGCGGTTGTTGACGTCAAATTTGCCAATACCGAGGCTCTTCCTGCCATTTTGAACGCTCTGGAATGTGAAGTCAACGGCAAGCGCCTTGTCCTTGAAGTAGAACAGCACCTTGGTGAAAACATCGTTCGCACCATTGCCATGGACACCACCGACGGTATGAGCCGCGGCATCAAGGTTTATAACACCGAAAAGCCGATCACCGTTCCGGTTGGGCGTGATCTTCTGGGCCGTATCATCAACGTTGTCGGGGATGAGGTTGACGGTCGTGGCAAGATTGAAAGTAAAGACTACTTCCCGATTCACCGTTCCGCGCCGGAATTTACCGACCAATCCACCGATCCGGAAATTTTTGTAACCGGCATCAAGGTGATTGACCTGCTGGAACCGTATTCCAAGGGTGGTAAAATCGGTCTGTTCGGCGGTGCCGGTGTGGGCAAAACCGTTTTGATTATGGAATTGATCAATAACATTGCCAAGGGGCACGGCGGTTATTCCGTTTTTGCCGGTGTCGGTGAAAGAACGCGTGAGGGGAATGACCTTTATCACGAGATGATTGAATCCGGTGTTATTGATTTGAAAGGGGATAATTCCAAAACCGTACTGGTTTACGGCCAAATGAACGAACCTCCTGGGGCACGTGCCCGTGTAGCCTTGACCGGGCTGACCGAGGCTGAATATTTCCGTGATGTAGAGCATCAGGACGTGCTGTTTTTCGTTGATAACATCTTCCGTTTCACCCAAGCCGGTTCTGAAGTTTCCGCCATGTTAGGGCGTATTCCTTCTGCCGTAGGCTATCAACCGACTTTAGGGACGGATATGGGCGCCATGCAAGAGCGCATCACTTCCACCAAAAACGGCTCTATCACTTCCGTACAAGCGGTTTATGTTCCTGCCGATGACCTGACCGACCCTGCGCCGGCCACCACGTTTGCCCACTTAGACGCCACCACGGTGTTATCGCGTAAAATTTCCGAATTGGGTATTTATCCGGCGGTTGACCCGTTGGATTCCACCAGCCGTATTTTAAGTCCGGACATCGTCGGGGAAGAGCATTATAACGTCGCCCGCGGTGTGCAGGAAATTTTGCAAAAATACAGCTCTCTGCAAGACATCATTGCCATTTTAGGTATGGATGAACTCTCCGATGAAGACCGCATGGTGGTTTCCCGTGCCAGAAAGATACAAAAATTCCTGTCGCAACCGTTCTTCGTTGCCGAAGTCTTTACCGGCAAACCCGGACGTTTCGTCAAGTTGGAAGATACCGTCAAAGGCTTCAAAGGCATTTTGGAAGGCAAATATGACGATATTCCGGAGCAGGATTTCTATATGGCCGGAACTATCGAAGAAGTTCTGGAACGCTATAACGCGCGGAAAGGCGCTGCCTAAGTATGAGTACACCGATTAAGCTGAAAATCTATATGCCGGAACGGGTCGTTGTGGAAAAGGACGTCTATCGTGTCGTCCTCCCGAACAACGGCTCTATGTTGACCGTCATTGAGGGGCGCACACCGACCTTGCTGGCATTGGACAGAGGCTTATTGCGTATCCTGGACGAGAACAATCAGGTGATCGAAGAATACTTTGTTTCCACGGGTGCTGCCGACATCAAAAACGACACCTGCACGGTGCTGACGGAAGCCGCCATCAATCGCAAGGACATCACCCTGGAACAGGCCAAAGAAATGTGCGCCGAATATAACAACCCGTTCTCCAAGTGGCTCATCACCCAGCTGGAACAAAAAGCGAAATAACCC
>CAYPIZ010000012.1:0-12887 GCA_964410935.1 uncultured Acetobacter sp.
TAAAAACATACGATGTTTCACGTGAAACATTAGATAAATTGAAACACTTTGAGAGGTTGGTCTTAGAGTGGAACGAAAAATTTAACCTAATTAGCAAAAAATCTGCTACAGATATTTGGTGTCGTCATATTTTGGATTCTGCTCAGCTGTTTCAATTTCTAAAACAGGAAGATAAAATACTTTGTGATTTTGGATCGGGAGCGGGGTTTCCTGCTATTGTCTTGGCTATTATGTCTGAAGAGAAACTACCTGGTTTAAAATTAAATTTAATAGAAAGTATTACCAAAAAAACAACATTTCTAAAAAGTGTTAAAGAAGAATTGAGTTTACAAAACGTAACGATTGTTTGTGATAGAATTGAAAATTTGAAGATGAAAAATATAGATATTATATCTTCAAGAGCAATGGCTTCTTTAGATAAACTTTTAGAATATTCTTCACCTTTTTGTACTTCAAAAACAAGATTGGTTTTTCCTAAAGGTGTAAAATGGGAAGAAGAAATTAAAGAAGCTCAAAAAAAATGGTCTTTTGACTGTAAAACACAACAAAGTCAAACAGAAGATGAAGCACGTATTTTGTATATAAGTAATATTAGGAGAAAGAAATGGTAAAGGTTATATCTATTGCTAACCGTAAAGGAGGAGTAGGTAAAACAACAACAGCTGTTAATATTGCAACGGCTATGGCAGCTATCGGAAAACGTGTACTTATTTTGGATATGGATCCCCAAGGTAATGCAACAACATCTCTGGGAATAAATAAGAATAAGTGTCAGTATTCATCCTATGACTTGATGATAAATAATTGCAAGGCGGAAGATGCAATCGTCAAGACTGAAATAAAAAAGTTTGACATTTTGCCGTCAGCTCCGGCACTGGCCGCTGCTGAAATAGAACTAATCGATTTTGATAAGCGGGAGTATGTTCTTAAAAATGCATTGCTCTCTCTTAATAGCAAATATGATTATGTTTTAATTGATTGTCCACCATCATTAAACCTTATCACAATAAATGCACTGGTTTCGTCTGATTCTGTAATTGTACCGTTACAGAGTGAATTTTTAGCATTAGAAGGTTTGACGGATTTAATTAAAAACATAAATATGATTAAAAAGAATTTTAACCCTAAGCTCAATTTACAGGGAATAGTTTTAACAATGTTTGATAGAAGAAATAATCTTAGTCAGATGGTGGAAACAGATGTTCGTAAATATTTTGGGGAAAAGGTTTATAATACGGTTATCCCGCGGAGCGTGCGTATATCGGAAGCTCCTTCGCATGGACAGCCGGTTTTGATTTATGATTTTAAGAGTACAGGTGCAAAGGCCTACTTAAATTTAGCTAAAGAAGTTTTGAAACGTGAAAAGGAGATATAGATATGTCTAATAATAAAAAACATGGATTGGGTAGAGGTTTGGAAGCCTTGTTAGGTGAAGATATTCAAAATAGTTTTAGTTTGGATAATATCGGTTTAACGCAGGCTTCTGAAAATGGTGTTATGACCGTAAAAACAGAAGATTTGTTTGCAAGTCCGTACCAACCACGAAAAGAGTTTAATCAGGAAGCTTTGGATGCCCTGGTAAAATCCGTTCGTGAAAAAGGAATATTGCAACCGCTTATTGTTCGTAAGGTTGATGATAAGTACGAAATTATAGCCGGAGAACGTCGCTGGCGTGCTGCAAAAGAAGCCGGATTGACTGAAATTCCGGTGATTGAAAAAGATCTTAACAATCAAGAAGTTTTAGAGGTAGCTTTAGTTGAAAATCTTCTAAGAGAAAATTTGACAGCTATTGAAGAGGCTGAAGGTTTTGATCGGTTAATTACCGAATTTTCTCACACTCACGAAGCCTTGTCACAGATTGTCGGAAAATCCAGAAGCTATATTACAAATACTCTCAGATTGTTGGTTTTGCCTGAAGCTATCAAGGAAATGATTAAAGACGGAAAATTGACGGCAGGACATGCTCGGGCTTTGATTGGTTTGGATAATGCAGAAGAAGTTGCTGAAAAAATTATTACCAAAGGACTGACCGTACGTCAAACGGAAGAGTTGGTGAACAATCTTAAAAATGGTAATCCTATTAAAAAGCAGATTATCAAAAAGGATCCAAGTTTAAAAGAAATTGAAAAAGACTTGACCAAAAATATTGGTATGAAGGTTAGAATTAATGCTACCGAGGAAAATAAAGGAAAACTCACCATTGAATATAAGTCACCGGCAGAGCTAAATGCTTTATTGGAACTGTTGGAGAAAAAGTAAATTTTGATATAAAGATAAAATCAAAATAAAGGCCGTTTTTTTGCTTGTGAGTAAGAAAACGGCTTTTTTATGAATAAACTATCAAAGTTGTGTATAAAAGTTGTTTAGTGGCTTAAAAATAAACAACTTTCTAATACATTGATTCAATTGAAAATTATTTAGGGATTAAATAAATCTAATATTGTTATTTCAAATTCACTTTTAAACACTGTATTTAAAGGTCTCTTTATAGCGGTCTAAAAGATTTTCTTTTGAAAATTTACATCCGCTTTCAAACCAATCTTTTTTGAGGACATCTAAATAAAGACCCAAAAATTTTGTATCTGCTCCAATGGCTATTAGATCTTTACCATCCAGTGGAAAAGTAGGAATATCGGTGGAATCCACTGTATTTAAAATTTCAAAAATTTGCTGAACGTTCATATTATCTAAATTCAAACAAATCCATTTGTCTTTACAAACATCCTTGCCGTATTGGTAAATAGCTTTGTTAATGGAAACACTGTCTTTAAAGTTTTTTAAAGTCAATTTTGCTTTTGTTAAATTTGCCAGGTGTGCTTTCTGTTCTTTGGTAAGATGAAAAACATCAGCTAAACGATTAGCTCTTTTGGTATCCGGTTCGAATAAAACATAGATTCTTCTGATAATGCTTTTTTCAATATGCAAAGCTTGTATTAGGCTACAAAGTTTAGATAAAGGTTCCATACTCTTGGGTGGGGCGATAAGAAAGTCTAAAATACCGTTATCAAAAATAAGCTTTAAGGCATTTACGGCATAAGGAGCAAGAATAATCTTAAAAAGTTCTTCTTTAATCTTTTCGGAAGAAATGCGACGTAAAAAATGTTTGTTTGCTATACAGGCATCAAGAGACTTTTTATCAATTTTTCTGCCAAACATTGCACAAAATCTAAAAAAGCGCATAATCCGAATATAATCATATTCTATTGTTTCTTGAGGAGTCCCGATAAACTTAACAATACCCTTTTCCAGATCATCTATACCGTTATAATAATCAAAGACATTACCTTTTTCATCTGCATAAACCGCGTTGATGGTCAAATCACGCTTGGCGGCATCAGATTTCCATTCGTCTTTAGTGCTTTCTTCTTCTGAACTTAACGAGGTTACTTTAAAGAAACTTTTGTTCACCATAACACCCATGGTAAAAAACTGTATACCGATAGGAACACACCGTAAACTTTCATCATCACACATATCGGAGAACTCTGAAGGGGACATATCCGTTACAAGGTCAATATCCGCCCGCTTAAAGCCGGCAATTGCATCACGTACGGCACCTCCGACGAAGCGCAATACACCACCATGTTTTTCCACCAATTGGAATAATTTTATAATATCAGGGTTATTGATAAGCTTTTTCGGGGAGATATATTCAGGATAAAACATTTTTTCCTCATTTTCTTGTGTGTTATTCAACTTGTTAATAGTTTATTATAAATGTCTTAATTATGATATAACAAAGTAAAACTTTTTAGGAAAAAAGAGATGAAAAAGTATGTTATTTTATTTTTGGCAACAGTTATAAGCAATCCTGTTTGGGCAAATGGTGTTCCTTCAGAAATTGGAGAATACGGAGATTGGACGGCATATTCTTATAAGGAAGGTAAAAATACCGTATGTTATATGGCCTCTACACCTAAAAAAGATGAGGGGAATTATAAACAACGCGGTGATATTTATGCTATTGTGACACATCGTCCGGCAGATAAAAGCTATAATGTTGTTAATTTTGTAGCAGGATATAACTACAAAGCAAATTCTAAAGTTGTTGTAAAAATAGGAGCAACGGCTTTTAATAATTTATTTGCCAACGGAGATAGTGCGTGGGCTCCTGATACAGCTACGGATAAAAAACTTGTTGAAGCTATGAAACGTGGTGATAGAATGACGGTTGAAGGGGAGTCTTTTAGGGGAACGAAAACTAAAGATACCTACTCTTTAAGGGGCTTTAGCGGAGCATACAAAGCAATTAGCGCAAAGTGTAAATAATGGAAAAAATAGAGCTTACCGAACTTTCAAAGGAAGAACTTACCGAAGAAGTTACCAAATTGGGTGAAAAACCGTTTCGCGCCAAGCAATTATGGCAATGGATATATTTTCAAGGAGCAACGGATTTTGATAAAATGACAAATCTTTCTTTAGCTTTAAGACAAAAGCTAAAGGAACATTATTCTATTACACGGCCCAAAATTGTAGCTGAACAGGTTTCCGTTGATAAGACTCGTAAATGGCTTTTAGAGTTCAAAGACGGACAACGTGTGGAGATGGTTTACATTCCGGAGAAGGATAGGGGGGCTGTTTGTATTTCAACTCAAGTTGGGTGTGCTATGGGGTGCAAATTCTGTCATACCGGAAGTCAAAAATTTACCAGAAATTTGACGGCAGGTGAAATAGTGAGTCAATTTATGGTGGCTCGTGATACATACGGAGAATGGCCAAGTCCTACTGATGAAGTACGATATTTATCTAATATTGTTGTTATGGGAATGGGGGAGCCGTTAAACAACTTTGACAATGTTGTAAAAGCTCTGAATATTTTGACGGATAATGAAGGGATATCTATTTCTCGTCGGAGAATAACCATGTCTACATCAGGAATTGCCCCGAGAATTGTTGAGGCAATGCAAAAAACAGGCGTTCGCTTAGCTGTTTCTTTACATGCCCCCAATAATACTATCCGTTCACAAATTATGCCTATAAATGATAAGTTTAAAATCGAAGAAATTATGAAAGCTTGTGCTGAATATCAAAAAGGGGATCACAGTCGCTATATAACCTTTGAATACTTACTGTTAAAAGGAGTAAACGATAGCCTGGAAAATGCAAATGAGCTAATCAGATTGTTGAAAAAATATAAGTTAAGAGCTCTTTTTAATTTAATTCCTTTTAATCCTTGGCCAGGGTGTGATTTTTCCCCGAGTGATAAAAAGTCTATAGAGGCTTTCTCTAAAACTCTTGATGATGCCGGATTTGCAGCTCCTGTCCGCGTACCCAGGGGGCAAGATATTTTAGCAGCTTGCGGACAACTCAAATCTAAGCATCAGGCAAACAACTAGGGCGTGTCCCGTCAATTTTATTGTCTAACCTTTCCTCACACAAACCGTAAGGATCTTGATGGATGAGAATCTGACTATCCGGATAAAGCGCTAAGATCTTTTGTTCAACATGATCTGTCAACTCGTGTGCTTTAAGTAAAGGAACATTTCCGTCAATTTCCAAATGCATTTCAAAATAGTAAGTATTGCCTAGGCTTCTGCTCCGTAAATCATGCATGCCGCGGATTCCTTCGCTATTTTTAACAATATCGGTTATAGATGCTCTTATTTCTGAAGAAAGCTCTTTATCTGTAATAAGTCCGATAGATTCGGCAGCTAATAAATAAGCATTGTGAAGTAAGTAAACAGAAATAATCACTGCTGCTAAGGCATCAAAATAAGCAAAACCGGTATAGTGGACCAGTAATAGGGAAACAATGACTGCAGAGTTTGTTAAAAAATCCACCGTGTAATGAGCAGTATCTGCTCTGATTGCAAGAGAATTTGTTTTTTTGGCAACATAAAGTTGGAACAAAACCAAGAAAAGTGTCATAACGATGCTAAAGAGCATAATGAAAATACCGATACCTGTTTCAGATACCGTGATAGGATGAATAAGACGATTTATACCATCTATAAGGACAAATAAGCCTGAAAACCCCACAAAAAAAGCTTGCAATAAAGCACTTAATGCCTCGGATTTACCATAACCGTAACGATGATTTTTGCTTGCAGGTTTTGTTGAAAAATAAACAGCAACAAAGGAAATAAGCGAAGAAAACAAATCTGTAACACTATCAATCATAGATGAAAATACGGCCAAAGAATCCGTTTTAATGAAAGCGAAAAACTTAACTAAAATAAGTAGAGATGCCAAACCAACGCCGGCAGCTGCAGCGGCCTTTTTCAAAAGATCGTTATTTTTTAACAATGTCATTATGTAATTTTTCCCAAGAAGTTTTACTTATCTCTAAATAGGAGTTTTTAATATATTTTTCAAAGAAAACAAGATGATTACCTGTCGGAATTGTTAAAAACTCAAATTTAGCAAAGTACTTATTATCAGATGTTTTATAAAAAACAAGACTGAATTTATTATTGTTTTCTGCCTCTACCGTAATTTTGCCATACTCTTCGGTATTATCAATGTTTTTACTAATGGTTTGAATTTGTGTGTTTAATAAATTCTTCACAAGAGTCATAACAGACATATCATCAGTTATGCCGTTATAACTGATAAATCTACCAAAGCGAAGATTCCACAAGGTGCTGTAAGTCCATGTGGTTGGATCAAGGGACAGATCGTAAAAATCCGCTTCTGCCAGCCACACCTGAAAACGATTATTAAGTCTGATGAAAGCACCTTTGCTTCCCCTTCCGAGAGGAATATCGTAAAAACCGATGTCAAATTTTTCCAGTGTGTGATAATTCTCATCTGCTAAAGTAACCTCAACCGTTGGTGATTTTTTATCAGCCAGAGGGGAAAAACCAAAATACTTCATATCTTCTGCTTTATCGGATTTTTTTTCATAAAAAGTCATATTGTTTAAGACGGCTAGGAATTTTAGAATTCTTTCCTGATAAACTGGGAGATTGTGGTCTTCCAGTATCCAAGCCCCGTTTTGCCGCTTAAAAATAAGTTTTTCGGTAGCACTTTGCAGTGTAATTTGTGAAACATTATTTATTTCCTTGTCAAAATGGGGAAAAACGGCAACATCTTCATACTCGGAAATACTGCTTTTATTATCCCAATAAATACTTAAACCGGCTAATAGGGATATCAGCAAAATCCACCAGGAAAGTTTCAAAATTTTCTTATCAGGTACAGCGTATTTAAAGAAAGCTGAAAGAGAGTGTGTGCTGTATTTTATATTCAAAAACAACAATCCTAAAAGGATAAGTAACGGAATGAAATAAACGTTCCAGAATTTAACTTGAAGGTCAATTTTTTCAATATTGCGATTGGTTGTCGTTCTAAGGGTGCTAAGTTGTTGGCGAAGATCCCCGATATCTTGTCTGATTTTGCCGATAACAGCCAGCTCATCAGGTGTGAAATTATCTCTCTCTTCAAAATTTTTCTTCGCAATGACTTCCGTCAATTGTTGCTTAACACTGTTAATAGCATTAAAAATTTCAGCTTCTTTGATTTTATAGCTGTACAAATTACGTTTACGCATATTCTCTATGCGATAGAATGGGCGCGGTTTAATGGTTTTTCCCCTAAGAGAAATAAGATCATCGTTTTTAGTTAAATAATCCAAACTGTTGAGAACAAAATTAACATTATCAAACAAAGGAATAAAGTATGTCTTTTCCATAAAGGTTTGTTTTTTGGCCCAAAAATTATCATAGATAAAATCTGTGTCGGCTATGGCAATAACATCAAAACCTTGAGCCGGATTATCGCTTAAAAACTCTGCAGCCAGAATAATCGGAGTATTTAAAGGCTCAAAATTTTCCAAAATTTCTTCCGGTTTCTTATTTTTTTTAGCAAAAGAAGCATCCATCACACCTGAATTATAACTGGCTTTAATAAGCGGGAAAAAGAGAACTTGTCCACCGGCTTTCGGAGCCAAAAAAGACGCTGAAGAAAAAAGAATATTATTGAGTTTATAGGTTGTTCTGTGATTAGGATTAAAATCACTTTGAGTCGTTTTAAATTGTAATAAATCTTGAGTGAAAGAGGGATTCTTTGCATAATCAACCGTATCATCAACCGTAATGGAATTATCAAAATCAGCTACGACATTTCCGCTATAAAAATCTATTCCCCAGTAAGAAGCAAGATCCCCTAAGTCCGAAGAAAGAAACTCTCCACCTGCAGGAGAGTACAAAAGAGAGGCATTGTCGGCCACATCAAGCAAAACCAAAACCTTCTTGTGCTTTTTTATTTTTTCAACAACATCAGCTTCAAGGTGATGAGGATGAATCAGCATCAATACATCAAAATCCTTATCTAAATCTTCCAGAGATCTGATAGGAGTAACATCATATAACTCAGAAAGCACATTTATAATTTCCCACCGATTAAAACTGACATCATTGGGACGAACAGCCCCAAAAACAGGCAATGTAGAAAGAACGCCAAGTTTTTTCTTCTGATGCTGAAGTTTATAAATATTGGTAGTTAAATCTTGCTCCAAAAAGGGAAGGCGTTCTGTAGAAAAGAAAGGAATAACGCTTGTATGCCCCAAAGTATCGCTAAAACTGATACCAAATAAAGCGGTTTGGTTTATATCTATTAAAGGAATAGGTTGCAACCCTTCGGCCAAGGCCCGATCTTCATTTTTATCCAAAAATTCAGGTTGATATATTTTATAATCAAATTTTCCTCTACTGAAAGATTTGTATTGTTTTAAAAGAAGTTTCACTTGCTCAAAAGTTTGTCTTATTTCAGGATTCCTTTGGGCTAGAATTGGAGAATAGTAGAGCTTCGCTACAACCGGACGATTGAGTTTGCGCAAAATGTCTTTTGTGTTTTGCGTTAAGCTTAAATATTTTTCTTCTGTAAAATCATAATTTATTTGTCGTAACAGGTTGTTTGCAATAATGTTTATCCCTAAAAAGCCAATAAATAAAAGTACTAAAACCGCAGAGCAGTGTTTGAAAGAAGATGAAGAGATTAATCCACCTGTTCCCTTGGTTTTGAGACTGACAATAACAATGGTTGTAAGATTGCAAAAAAGAATAAGTGAAGCAAAATAAACGATATCACGTAATTCTACTAAACCGCGGCTAAAAGCATCAAAGTGCGTTAAAAAGCTGAAAGAGGCAATGGTATCAACAAAAACATCATTTAGAAACGTTCTGGCCCAAAATAAAACATATTCAAAACCACTCCAAAAAAACAAGAGGTTTACAAAGACCGCCAAAACCAATGCAATCACCGGATTCTTCGTAAGCGCTGACATTGTTTGAGAAAGGGCAAGAATTGCTCCGGCTAAAATAAAACAACTCAAGTAGCTCACTAAAATGACCATATTATCCGGAGAACCCAATAAATTAACCGTAATCCAAAATGGAAAAGTTAGAGCAATGGATAAAGCTATAAAAATCCAGGCAGCGAAAAATTTACCCCAAACTAAACAGACCACAGACGTAGGAGTGGTTAAAATTTGGACAATACTTTTAGATTTAAATTCTTCGGACCAAGACCGCATAGCAATGGCCGGAATGAACAGCAGATATATCCAAGGTTGAAATACAAACAGATCTGTTAGACCGGCATATCCGTCAGCAAAAAAGTGCCCAAAATAAATAGCGCTTGCACCACTTAACAACAAAAAGCTAATCAAATATACAGCAGCTAGCGGAGAATAAAAATAGCGTATTAACTCAAATTTGATGATAGATTTAAGGTTATTCATCTTAAAATTCCTCCGCGGTCTTAGTGGTCAAAGAACGAAAAGCATCGCATAGTTTTTTCTGTTTGGTTTGGGTAAGAATATCTTTTAGAGTTCCGTTGGCAACGATTCTTCCTTTATCAATCAAAATAATACGGGAGGCAAGCTCCTCAACTTCTTCTAAAAGGTGGGTAGAGATAAGAATGGTTTTATCTTTTTTCATCTCTCGGATTAAAGTATGCATGTGCTCTTTCTGATTAGGGTCAAGTCCGTCAGTTGGTTCGTCTAAGAGTAAAATTGGTGGATTTCCGATAATACTTTGAGCAAAACCGACACGGCGTAAATACCCTTTAGAAAGGGTTTCTATTCGTTGATTCAAAACACCGTCAATCTTTGCAATTTCAACGATTCTCAACAATTCATTTTCACGATTCTGTTTTAATTTTTTGAGTGATTCGGCATCAGATGATTCTTGCTGTAATTTGAGTTCTATCATATATTCCAGAAAGAGCTTAACTGTCATATCCGCATACATTGGAGCACCCTCGGGTAAAAAACCGATTTCTTTCTTAGTTAAAATATCACAAGAGGCGACATCTTTTCCGAAAACTTCAATTGTTCCTGTGGTTGGGGCTAGAAAACCGGAAATCATGTTCATTAAAGTGGACTTTCCTGCACCGTTTGGCCCAAGGAGGGCAATAACTTCTCCTGTTTGTGTGCTAAAAGAGACATCTTTTACGGCTTGAATGGTATCATAATTTTTTGATACGCGGGATATAACTAATGTTTCAGTTTTAGATTTCGTCATAAATTTCACCTCCTGAAATAGGATCACTAACACCGGTGGTTGAAGGAAATGTGATGGGAAGACCATAAATAGCTCTGGCACTCAAAAAAGCATAAATCTCTGCATTAAGTGTTTCTGTCGGGAGCTCCTCTGTTCTGGCTGTTGAAACCTCAATGCTTGGAATTCGTTGTCGGATAAAGCGTACCAATGTCGGGTTTTGAGCCCCTTTACCGCAAACAATAATTTTTTTAGGTAATTCCGGTAAATAAAGACAGATAGAGTAACAAATCGCTTCCGCAACAAAAGCGGTGGCCGTGGCGGCACCGTCTTCCAAAGAAAGCCCTTCTAAATGTTCGGATTTATCTGCAAAAATACCTGTAAAAGCCGCTTTGGGTGGAAATTTTGCAAAAAACTTATGATGCATAAGCGAATTGACAATTTTCTCATGCACCGTTCCGGTAATAGCTAATTTTCCGTTGTAATCGTTTTCCATGTGAGCGTGCTTAGCTGTCCAATTATTGATAAAATTATCCCCGGGGCCACAATCAAAGCTGATGAATTCTCCAAAAGAACCAATCCAGGTGATATCGGCTTTTCCACTAATATTTACATATACAACAGGACGTACTTCTTGAACGGCAATAGCATTAAAATATGAAGCAGAAAGCGGAGAACCTTGTCCGTTACTGCAAATATCCGCGTTTCTAAAGTGGGTAATTACTTTTAAGCCTGTTTGTTTAGAAATAAATCGCCCGTCACCCAGTTGATAAGTATACTTCTGATTTGGATCGTGTAAAATCGTGATGCCCTCAATCCCGACCACATCAATTTCTTCTGCACAATCATGCTTAAAATCATTGATAAGGCTGACATAAAATTCCGAAACTTCCTGATTAACACATTTCAGCTTTTCTTCGTTATCATCCACATCACGCCGTAAGCCGAGAACAGAACGTATTTTTTCTTTCATTTCGTCAGGGTAGGGAACAACGCGAGATTCTTTACGTTCTATGATATCCAGCCCATCTGTGCGAATAAGAGCCATCTCCACACCGCCAAAGGTGGAAGTTCCCATTAAGCCCAAACAGTTTAAGCCTTTGATGAGCATAAAAAGCCTTTCTTTATCGTTGCATTATCAAATTATTATGCTAATATGCCTTAAAATTTAGTTATAAGGAAGTAAAAATGACAAGTTTTAAATCAGAATTTTTAAATATTATGCAAGAACGTGGGTTCTATAACCAGTGTACAAATGAACAAGGGTTTGATGAGTATCTGGCCGATTGTGAGAAGAAAGGAGTTCCTGCTGTTGGATATTTGGGTTCTGACCCGACAGGGGATAGTTTGCATGTTGGGCATATTGTGCCTTTAATGATGTTGCGTTGGTTCCAAAAATGTGGGCATAAGCCGCTAGCTTTGGTTGGCGGTGCTACAGCACGAATAGGGGATCCTTCCGGTAAAGATAAGCTACGTCCGTTTTTGGATGAAGCAACTTTGAAAAACAACATTGTCGGTCTGAAAAAATCTTTTATGAAGTTCTTAAACTTCGGTGATGGAAAATCCGATGCTGTTATGGTGGATAATTATGATTGGTTCAAAGACATAAATTATCTTGAATTTTTAAGAGATATCGGGACATGTTATTCTGTCAACAGAATGTTGACGATGGATAGTGTTAAAAGCCGGTTAGAACGCGAACAACCGATGTCTTTTTTGGAATTCAATTATATGTTGCTCCAAGGGTATGATTTTTGTGTGCTGTTACAAAAATACGGTTGTCGGGCACAGATCGCCGGGGCCGACCAATGGGGAAATATTACTTCCGGAACGGAGCTTGGACGTCGTCGCTATAATACGGAATTATTTGGTTTTACCAGCCCGATTATTACCGATTCTAATGGTAAAAAAATGGGAAAATCAGAAGGTAATGCCGTTTGGATAAACGAAGAAAAATTGCCTGCGTATAACTATTTTCAATATTTTCGTAATATCGGAGATGCAGAGGTTGGTAAGTGCTTGCGTATATATACGGATTTGCCAATGGATGAAGTTCGTCGTTTGGAAGCTCTGCAAGACAAAGAAATTAATGAAGCTAAAAAGATTTTAGCTTTTGAGGCGACAAAAATTTGTCGTGGTGTTGATGAAGCAAAAGCTGCTTTGGAAACTGCTACAAAAACGTTTGAAAACGGTGCGGTGGGTGATGATCTGCCGACTATAACGGTAGAAAAATCCGGTGTGAGCGTATTGGATGCTTTTGTTTCTCTGGGGTTTGTTGCCAGTAAAGGAGAAGCACGGCGTTTGATCAAGCAAGCGGGCTTAAAGTTAAACGATAAACCGATTGTAGATGAAAATTATATTATCTCTGAAAAAGACCTTGTTGATGGTAATATTAAACTTTCTCAGGGTAAGAAGAAACACGGGTTATTGATTTTTAAATAAACC
>CAYPIZ010000013.1:0-2572 GCA_964410935.1 uncultured Acetobacter sp.
AACACCTAAATCAGCCATCAAGCGAACCGGTTGCCCGAAACCTCTTCCCGAAGGAATATCATTAGCGTTAATATTAAAGAATTTCCCTGAAGTATCAAATAAGATAATTTTGTCGGTCGTAAAGGCATGAATAGCACATTGCAGTTTATCGTCTTCTTTAAATTTGAAGTCATCGGTTAAAGGGACATAACCTTTCATACTTCTAATCCAGCCTTTTTCAGAAAGAATAACCGTAATCGGTTCTTTCTCTACCATAACTTCAATCGGTACATCCACGTCTTCAGGCATGTCGGCAAATTGACTCTTCCGTTTACCTAACGCGGTTTTCTTCCCAAAACGATCTTTCATCTGATTGATTTCTTCAGAAAGTTTAGCTAAACGCAATTCCTCACTTCCTAATAAGCTTTCCAAACTGTTTTTTTCTTCGGTTAGTTCATCATATTCGCCACGAATTTCTTCTTCTTCCAATTTACGCAGGTTGCGAAGTTTCATATTAAGAATAGCTTCTGCTTGATTGTCCGTTAAACTGAACTTACTCATCAACGCTGCTTTGGCATCTTCTTCTTCACGAATAATCCGTATTACCTCATCCAGATTAAGGTAAGCTACCAGATAACCGGATAAAATCTCTAACCGAGCCATAATCTTATCCAAACGGTATTGAGATTTACGAATAAGAACTTTGTGTCGGTGATTAAGATATTCCTGCAAAACTTCTTTTAAGCTCATAACCTTCGGTACGCCGTCTGATGAAAGAACATTCATATTCATTGCAAAACGTACTTCAAGTTCGGTCTGTTTAAAAAGATGTTCCATTAAAAGAGCGGCATCTACCGTTCTGTTTTTAGGTTCTAACACAATTCTGACATCATGAGCGGACTCATCACGCACGTCCGCCAATAACGGAAGTTTCTTTTCTTCCAAAAGTTGGGCAATTTTTTCAATCAATTTAGATTTGATGACCTGATACGGAATTTCTGTTACGACAATCTGATATTGCCCTTTTCCGAGGTCTTCCTTCTCCCATTTTGCCCGAATTCTAAAATATCCTTTCCCGAATGTATAGGCATCTACGATGGCTTTTGTATCGGTTAAAATAACACCACCTGTCGGAAAATCAGGGCCTTTAACATATTTCACCAAATCGCTTATAGAACAATCCGGATTTTTAATCAAATGCAACAATGCATTGGCGACCTCATCTAAATTGTGTGGTGGAATATTTGTAGCCATCCCCACGGCAATACCGGAAGAGCCGTTACAAAGGAGGTTAGGAACAGCCGCAGGCATCACCACCGGTTCCTGTTCTTCCCCGTCATAAGTGTCTGTGAAATCAACTGAATTTTCGTTTAAACCATCCATCAAGGCAATTGCAAAATCAGTTAATCGGGCCTCTGTATAACGCATAGCTGCCGCACCATCTCCATCAATGTTCCCAAAGTTCCCTTGTCCATCCACAAGAGGGTAACGTACGGAAAAGTCTTGAGCTAAACGGACCATTGCGCCATAAACGGCAGAATCTCCGTGTGGGTGGTATTTACCAATTACATCGCCGACAACACGAGCACACTTTTTAAACCCTGATTTAGGATCTAACTTTAATTGTCGCATAGCATACATCAACCTTCTGTGCACTGGTTTCAAACCATCTCGCACATCCGGTAGTGAACGGGCAACAATAGTAGACATAGCATAAGAAAGATAGCGCTTGCTTAATTCTTCTTTTAATTTAACGTCATGAACCTTTTGTTCTACAATTTCTTCTTCCATAATGTCCTCATTTTAAGCGGCAATTGCATCAGTATCTTCTTTTTCAGCATAATGTATTAAAAGACTACGGCTTTTAGGTTCAACAATGTTGTGAAACTTGAAAAAGCGCTCTTTTAAGAAGAACTCAGTCATTTTTAGCACATTAAAAATTTCTTCATAAGTCGGAGAGGTGTTTTTATCCACAATAAAATGCGGATATGCGAATAATCTTTCAGCATAGGGGAGGCCGATCTCTTTGCAAACCGCCTTACCGCTTCTTGGTGAAACATAGGCCAAGTCTTCAGTTTTCCCTGTCATCGCACAACAATCAAGCGACAGGCCGATACCCAGATAATCTAAACAGTAGAATTCAAAGAAAGCATAATGAGTGAGCATCTCTTTAGTGCTTTGCGAATTAAAAAAGTTTGCGGCTGTCTGGTAAAGCAAAGGAACTTCCTCGTTTTCATTGAGTAGACGTTGTATCATTGGAATAACTGCAGTCATCACTTCCAGACGCTTTATATCGCTCATCATCATAACCGCATTTGGTTCAAGTAACTCTAGCCGAAATAAACGGTGCAAATTTTCTTCCAATCGTGCGGATGCTTCAAAAAACAGTTTGTTACCGGTTTGAAACAGTCCCCGAAGTTTAGGTGTTGTCCCGTCACTGACGTAACCGGAGAGCTTTCCCTTACTTTTTGTAAGTAAGGTTACAATCAACGCTTTCTCGCCATATTTTTTGGCACTCAGCACAAACCCTTCGTCTTTTATAATCATCAGTCAGTAATGTATTCCTGTTTTATTAAAAAATATCTAAACTTTT
>CAYPIZ010000013.1:2672-12708 GCA_964410935.1 uncultured Acetobacter sp.
GATTCATCACATTTTACAACTAAATTTTTAGCTTCCCAAGGAGCAAGAAATTGTCCTTTTTTAATATTAATGACTTTCCCTGTTTTTGCTGCAGCCACAACTAAATCCGTTTGCCGGCATAAAAAGGCCGGAATTTGTAACATATCAACATGTTGTGCAACAATAGCACACTGTTCTTTTTCATGTACATCAGTTACGATAGGCAAATTATTATAAAGTTTTTTTATCTCGTCAAAAGTGCGCATACCTTCTTCCAATCCCACACCCCGAGCTCCATGGATGGAAGTCCTATTAGCCTTATCAAAAGAAGCTTTAAAAATGTAAGGAATATTGAGATTTTTGGTGATCTCAACCATTGCACCGGCAATATCTATAGCATGTTGACGGCTTTCTATTTGACATGGTCCACATAGTAACCCAAAAGGGAGAGTGTTACTTAAACTGACACCATTTACATTGACGATTCTTTGTTCCATAATTTTGTCCTCAATAATTAAAATATGGAAGAAGTATAAAATTTTTTCTGTTTTTGTCAATGAAAACGGTACGTTTATCCGCTAATTGTCTTTATTAAAAAATATAAAATAGCTGTTGAAAAAGGAATTTTTATTGCGTATCCTGTTTTCGCTAGGAATTTTATGCAAAGGAGAATGATATGTGTAAAAAGATTGATGAGAAAATTAAAGAATTAGTGAAAAAGGCTCTGCAAAATAAAAAACAATTTGGAGGGGCTGTAGCTGTTTTATTATTGGCTGTTATTTTATTGGTAACGATTTTGCCGACATCTAAAAAAACTGCAACTGTAGAACTTCCAATTGTTAGTACGGAAAATAGTACAGAACCTGAAGAAAGTTCTACAATTGCTGAAGAAGTTGTAGAAGAAGCGGTAGAGAATGAAAAACAGCCAGTAGAGGAATTTTCAGATGAAAAAAAGTCCGAAGAAGTAACAGAAGAAGTAATTTCTACAGAAGATGTAATTTCTATCGAGCCTAAAAATGTGGTTTTAACTTTTGATGCACAATTGACCAAAGATATAGAGTTTCAAATTTACTATACGGAAAATCCTGATGCTTGGTACGATGATGGTCATTCTGTAATGTACCAAGGAAAAGCAGGTGAAGAAAAATACAGCATTGTACTACCTACAGATAAAATCTATCTTATCCGCATTGATTTCGGAGAAAATCCTGAAGATGTAACCATCAAAGATATTTACTTAACAGGATCGCAAAAGGCAGATTTGAATGATTTTACTAATTGTGAATTTCATGAGATGGAAAATATCAAAAAGAATGAAGATGGAAGCCTGTCTTTTTCTTCTACAACAGATGATCCTTATTTAGCTTATGAACAGCAATTAATTAAATAAAAAAGTTAAAAATCCCCTCAACGGAATGTGAGGGGATTTTTTTGTCATCTGCTTACATTTTTCCCATTCATATTAGAGTAAGGATGTACATGCTCTCTATATTTATCTGTTAGATGTGCAGAGACAACTTTCTTAATTTGTTCCATAGTAAGTTCTGATGGTTCCCCTTGCTTAGAACCTAAAAATGTAGGACTACCACCCCATCCGGGTTCTAATTTTGCAAGATCCTCTTGAATAGCTTTCATGTCTACATAGCCTTCTTCATGCTGGAAAATACTATACTTACCCGTTTTAGGATTGTAAGCAATACCTACAGGATTATAAGCGTAAGCAACACTGGTTGCACAAGGTTCAGGAGTTTCAACAACACTGATGCCATTATGCGAAGCAACCTTGATCTCTCCAGAACGTACTTTGTTAATAATATCCTGCTGCTTTTCTCTATAAGCGGACATAAGCTTTTCGTCAACTTCACCGGTATCAATAAACTTAGCAACATCATTTATATTGTCCTGCGTAACAGCAAATACTTTAATGGAAGCAGCTAATGCTCCTGTTTTGCTTTCAGGATCGAATGCCTGTTCAATATCTTTTGGACCAGTCCACTTTGCAGATTGAAAGGTGTCGTGTTTGTTTATTTCCATAACATTCTGATTATATTCGACTCTTTCTCCATCTATATAACGGGCGGCCAAAATATAAGATGCAATAGAATCTAAATCAACACGATTGGTTGCAAAAACAAAATCGCAATACAAAAAATATTAAAGGTTCAATAGGTTACTCTTCAATTTCTTCTTCTACTGGACGAACTTTTACGGTAGTCTTTACGCGAGTAATGCGCATGTTATCTACAGCCAATACTTCGTATACACAATATTCGTCTTCAGTCATGTCACCAACTTGAGGCTCTCTTCCCAACAGGTTGAAAACATATCCGCCAATGGTGCTTTCTTCATGTTCACAATAAGGTAAGCTTAACTCTTCATAAGCATCTTCAACCAAATATAAACCATCAAATTCGCACACGTCTTCGCTGATAACTTTTACAGGTTCATTAACTGTTTCATCGTGCTCGTCCTGAATGTCGCCAACCAATTCTTCCAAAATATCTTCCATCGAAAGAAGGCCTGCTGTTCCACCATATTCATCAACAACAACCGCCATGTGAATACGTTTTTTCATCATTTCGTGCAAAATCTCAGAAACAGATTTATTCTCCGGTACAAATAGAATATGCCGTACCAGTTTGCTTAACAAATCCTTAGTGTGTGGTGTGTTTTTGCATTCCAACAGATCCCTAATATGAATCATGCCGACAATTTGATCTTTATCGCCATCACAAAGCGGAAAACGTGTATGCTTATTCTGTTTTACAAAATCCATTATTTCATTATAGCTACTGGTTTTATACAAACATTTCATATCCTGCCGTGGAATCATAATCTCGTGTGCCGTAATTTCTGAAAAGCAGATAGCATTTTGGATAATTTCACTTTCGGTATCGTCAATTACCCCACCTTTTTGAGATGCATCAATAATCAGTTTAATTTCTTCTTCTGAATGTGCATCTTCATTTTCTTCGGCTTGTTGCACTCCCATCAATTTTAAAATCCACAAAGACACGTGATCAAAACACCAGATAATTGGAGTGCAAATTTTATTAAATGTGTAGAGTGGTACGGCAATGAACAATGCGTAGCGTTCAGTATCTTGAATGGCCATAGACTTTGGAACGAGTTCACCCAAAACAACATGCAACAAGGTAATAAGGGTAAATGCGACACCAAAACTTACTGAATGGAGTAAAACACTTCCTGGCTCAAACCAACCGGTAAAAAGTTGCTCTAACAAGCGAGAAACGGCTGGTTCACCTAACCAACCTAATCCCAGAGAAGCTAATGTAACTCCTAACTGTGTCGCGCTCAAATAGGTGTTTAAGTGTTCGCTGATAGTTAATGCAATTTTTGCACGTTTGCTCCCCGCATGTACTAGCTCCTCCAGCTTAGTACGACGGATTTTTACAATAGAAAATTCAGAAACAACAAAAAAGGCATTGCAAAAAACTAAGAATAAAACCAATATTAAATTCACAACATAACTGTAAGCAGGACTCATTTCCGTTTTTTAATTTTACCTCAATACATTAAACATAGACCATAGCTTATAGTAGATAATTGATAAATGTCAATAAGTCTTTTCTTTTGCATAAGTATTTTTAGCAAAAATTGCACATTAATACGAAAAATGGACCACAATTTCTTGTAGTCCATTGAAAATATGAAATATTTTTCTTTAAACAATTAACGTTTAGAGAATTGGTAAGAACGGCGAGCTTTTGCACGGCCATATTTCTTACGTTCAACAACACGATCATCACGTGTTAAGAAACCGGCTTGTTTCAAAACAGTACGTAATTCCGGTTCATATTCATTAAGAGCCTTAGAAATACAGTGTTTGATAGCCCCGGCTTGACCGGACAACCCACCACCTTGAACCGTGCAAACAACATCAAATTCGTTAAGACGGTTTGTAATCTCAAAAGGTTGATTGATAATCATCTTTAAAACCGGACGAGCAAAATACTTGTCAACTGGTTGTTCATTAATGGTGATATTTCCTTTACCAGGCATAATCCATACGCGAGCAACGGCATTTTTTCTTTTACCGGTAGCATAAGAGCGACCTTGTTTATCACGAGCCGGTTTGCGCTTTGTTTCAGCCACAGTAGTAGCTGCAACAGCTTCTTTAATTTCTGTTAAAGATTCGATTTTCTTAGTAGCCATTACAGTTCACTCCTTTTATTTTTAGAGTTTTTAGAAGCAATATCCAAAATTTCCGGATTTTGTGCAGCGTGCGGATGATTTTCACCAGCATACACTTTAAGTTTTGTCATCTGCTGACGTCCCATCGGATTACGGGAAATCATGCGTTCAACAGCTTTCTCAACAACTCTTTCAGGAAAACGGCTGTTCAAAATCTTTCCGGCAGTTGTTTCTTTAACGCCGCCGATCCAACCGGTGTGTTTGAAATAGTTTTTATCTGTTAATTTTTTACCTGTTAATTTTACCTTGTCAGCGTTAATAACAACAACGTAATCACCACAATCCAAATTTGGGGTGAAGTAAGGTTTATGTTTGCCGCGGAGCAAAATAGCAACCTGAGCGGCAAGACGACCCAATACAACGTCTGTTGCATCAACAACATACCATTTTCTGGTAATATCAGAAGGTTTTGTTGCATATGTATTATTCATTATTGGTCTCTTTCCAAAAATTTAAGTTAAATTCGTGGTCAATATACAGGTAAATTTTAGAATGTCAATATAATTTTTTTGTTATTTTTCAATACATTATTAAATAGCAATATATTACTATGTATTAACATGTTGAATTTAATATATTAATTGAATTAGCGAAAATTTAATTTTATTGAATTAAACTCAAAAATAATTGCTATAACGTTTTTAGGAAGAGAAAATGAAGCATTTTTTAGCTGTTTTAGCTTTGTTGTTGGGGATAACAGGCTCAGTTGACGCCTCTGTCGTAACAAAGTACCATGCTTCGGAGATTCGTCGCTATGTAGAACAAACGCCACATAAAGCTGAAAAATCTTTACACACTTTATCTGAATATCTTTCCTCTCCTTTTGATTCTGATTATGAAAAAGCTATGGCCATAGCATATTGGGTTGCAGCACATATATATTATGATGCTTATCTGTACCACGATGGCAAAGTTTCCAAACTTATTCGTAACTATAATGGGCAAACAGCAGAGGAGTTACTCATATCCCGGGTTGGAATTTGTGGGGATTTTGCACTTTTATTCAAAGAACTTTGTGCAAAAGCCGGGATCAAAGTTAAAACCGTAAGTGGATATGCTTTCCCTGTCGGGAGTAAGCCCACATCTAATTCCGGACATGCATGGAGTTATTTTGTGTATGAACATCATAAAATTTATGTAGATACTACTTTCATGGCAGAGGGAACAACCGGTGTAAAGGGGAGGGGAGGAAACCTGAAACACAAAAGAGCTCTCAAATCTATTCAGCGACAAAATCGCTACCGTAGTACAATAAATGACTTTGATCCGTTTTATTTTGATTTTAATTATCAAACAGAGGCTCAAAAACGAGGTTATCAACGTATTGAACGCTAATCATTAGATCTATTGAAATAGCCTTATTAAGTTTTATATATGAAGAAGTTACAATTTAAGGAGGAAGAATACATGTTTAATCATGATACATTATGGAAAAAGACCAAAAAGAACGTTGCTAAGGCAAAGGAAAGCATAGAAGAAAATTCTGGTGAAGCTATGGATAAGGCTAAGGAGCTCAGTGGCGAAGCTTGGGATAAAGCCAAAGAAACTTCAGCCCGAGTTTGGCAAAAGACGAAAGATCTATTGGGAGAGGAAAAATCGGAAGAATTTCACGTATACGAAACCAAAGATAAAGGGCGTTGCTCCTGCTCTTGCATGCAACCAAAACATAAGGATTAAGGTTGCAAGAACAAATAAAGGGGCTTTAATAGCCCCTTTATTAAATTATAGAGCTTTTTTTACAGCTTCAAATGCGGCATCCAATTTAGATGCATCCGGTCCACCGGCTTGTGCCATATCAGGTCTTCCGCCACCACCTTGTCCCCCAACGGTAGCAGATGCAATTTTAACCAGATCAACAGCCGAATATTTGTTTGTTAAATCTTTGCTGACACCAACAACTATTGAAGCCTTTCCCTCATTATCTGTTGCGAGAACGATAATTCCAGAACCGATATTTTGGCTGATTTCATCAACGAAAGCTTTCAATTCTTTGGGATGAACATTCGGAATAAGACGACTAACAAACTTCACGCCGTTCACTGTACAAACATTATCATCATTTTCTACACTTTTTTGACTGGCAAAAGTTTTTTTCAAATCAAATAGCTTGTGTTCCAGCTCTTTCTTTTCTTCTACTAAGTGAGCAACCCTTTGTTCCAAATCATTGATATTGGTTTTAAGGTTTGCGGAAAGACGATGTAAACGAGCTTCCATATCAGCTACATACTTTTCAGCATTCACCCCTGTTAAGCACTCAATACGACGTATGCCGGCAGAAACGGAAGATTCTGAAATAATGTTGAAATATCCGATATCTCCCGTATGGCAAACATGCGTTCCACCACATAACTCTCTGGAATAGATAACGCCATCTTTTTCCATCGTAACAACGCGTACTTCATCACCGTATTTTTCACCAAACAGAGCCATGGCACCGCTTTTAACGGCTTCTTCCTGTGTCATGATAACGGTGTTGACGGTATAATTTTCACGAATAGCCTCATTCACCATATCTTCAGCTAGCTGCAGTTCTTCAGGAGTAATCAGCTTTGGATGAGATATGTCAAAACGCATCCTATCAGCAGCAACCATAGACCCCTTCTGTGTAACATGCTCACCCAAAATTGTCCTCAAGGCTTTATGAACGAGGTGTGTAACCGAGTGGTTAGCGCAAATTTGCTTGCGATTAACAACATTAACTTCAAAAGAGGCTATGTCATCAACTTTAACTTTACCTTCTATCAGCTTACAACTGTGAACAAATACAGTGTCTAGTTTGCGCTTGGTGTCAGTAACTTCAATTTTAAAGTTTTTACCAATAATTTCACCGATATCACCAACCTGTCCACCACATTCCCCATAAAAAGGAGTCTGATTAGATACTAAATAAAACTCACCGTCTGTTACTTCGGAAACAGTTTTTCCATTTTGTACCAAAGCTTTCACAATACCATCGCTTTTAGTTGTGGTATATCCTAAAAATTCTGACGCACCGATATTTTCTTTGACTTCAAACCAAATTTTCTCCGTCCCGGCATCCCCGGATCCTGCCCAGTTTTTGCGAGCTTCTTCTTTTTGTTTAGCCATAGCAGCGTCAAAACCGGCTACATCAACATTAATTCCTTTTACTTTCAAGGCATCTTGCGTTAGATCTAGAGGGAAACCATAGGTATCATAGAGGCGGAATGCGGTTTCACCATCAAGAGTATCGCCTTTAGAAAGTGAGGATGTTTCTTCATCTAATAGCTTTATTCCTTTGTCTAACGTCTTGCCAAAGCGTGTTTCTTCTGCACGAATGGTTTCTGAAATCAATTTTTCAAAACGATAAAGTTCCGGATATGCTTCTCCCATTTCCTTTTGCAATGCCGGGAGTAATTTATACATCATAGGCTCTTTAACACCCAAAAGATAAGCGTGACGCATAGCACGGCGCATAATTCTCCGTAATACATAACCACGTCCTTCATTAGACGGGAGAACGCCGTCCGCAATTAAAAAGCACATCGCACGCAGATGGTCTGCCACCACGTTATGAGAAGCCTGCATTGGCCCTTTCGGATCTGTATTTGTGATATCAGTAATAGCACTAATTAAATTCTTAAATGTATCCGTATCAAAGTTGGAATGTACACCTTGCAAAATAGCTGCAATGCGCTCCAATCCCATACCTGTATCAATAGACGGACGCTTTAAATTTATACGAGAACCATCAGGTAAATCCTCAAACTGATCAAACACTAAATTCCAAATTTCAATAAAACGATCACCGTCTTCCTCTGGTGTTCCCGGAAGCCCACCCCATACTTCAGGTCCGTGATCATAAAAAATTTCCGAACAAGGGCCGCAAGGTCCTGTATCACCCATCTGCCAGAAATTATCTTTGGTTGCAATACGGATAATCCTTTCATCATCAAGGTTAGAAACTTTTTTCCAAATTTTATAGGCTTCATCATCGGTATGATAAATTGTTACGGCAAGTTTTTCTTTGGGAATCATAAATTCTTTAGTTAGAAGTTCCCAAGCATAGTAAATAGCTTCCTCTTTGAAATAATCACCAAAAGAGAAGTTTCCAAGCATTTCAAAAAATGTATGATGGCGAACATCATAGCCGACGCTGTCTAAATCATTATGCTTTCCACCTGCGCGAACACTTTTTTGGGAAGTTGTTGCTCGTGTATAATCGCGGGTTTCATTACCGGCTAAAATATTTTTAAATTGCACCATACCTGAGTTTGTAAACATCAATGTCGGATCATTGTCAGGCACCAAAGAAGATGCCGGAACAATCTTATGCCCGTTTTTTGCAAAATAATCTAAGAATGTTTTTCTTATCTGATTTACACTTGTCATTTGTTTCTTCCCAAAATTAAACTTTCAACCGCACAACGCTATAGCATTTTTTTTTGTATGTCCAGTTTAAATTTATCAAATAAGTATTTTAAGCGGAAATTCCTGTTAAATGCATAGAAACGCCTGAAGATAACAGAAAGAATAGCAATTATTTCGTTTTCCTTTTAGCCATAAATAGCCCTACCTCAAAAAGTAAATAGGTCGGAAACGTCAAAAGCAGTTGGCTGATAACATCAGGTGGGGTTAATAGAGCAGAAAGAACTAAAATTCCTGTAAATACGTATGGACGCTTAGCTTTTACGCTTTCATACCCAACAATTTGTGCTTTGATCAATCCATAGGTTATCAACGGAAATTGAAACATCAAACCAAATATGACAGAAAGCCATAAAGCCAATGTTACAACATTAGAAATACCAAATAGGGCTTGAATATCTTTTTCTGCAAAACTTAAACCGAACTTAATTACCATCGGTAAAATCAGAAACAAACAAAAGAGGACACCTACAATGAACAATAATGCTGATTTTATTACAAAATTTTCTATGAGTTGTCGTTCTTTAGTGTATAATCCAGGAGCAATAAAATGCCAAACATGTTTTGCAATATATGGAAAACAAACTACAATATCCAATACCACAGCCATCTTTATTTCCAGCAGAAAAATCTCCAAGGGTGAAAAGAAGTTTAGACTAATCTCGTTATTTCCTAACATAATCTTTATTAACAACTTCATGCCGTAAGGAGCAATCCAGAACATTGGAATAAACAAAGTTCCTAAAACGATAAAGCACTTTATCAATCGTGTTCGCAATTCCTCCAGATGTGCAATCAGTGGTTCATCTTTATCTTCAGTCATTGATTACTTCTTTATAGGTGTTTTCTTCGTTTTTTTAGCTGGTTGAGGCTTGTCTGCTGCTTTTTTCTCTGATTTCACTACATTTTTTGTCTTGGGTGATGTCTTCTTAGCCGTTCTTTTGACTGTTTTTGCTCCTTTTCTGTTATTGTCAATTTTCTTAACTTCATTTTCTAGCATTTCCTTAGCTTTCTTGTATTCATATTGGGCTCGTCCTAAGCCTTTGGCTAATTCGGGAATACGTTTTCCCCCAAACAATACCAAAACAATAATCAAAATGACAATTATTTCCGTTATACCTAAAGACATATTTTATTCTCCAATCCAATTTTCTACTGTTTGCAATAACATCTATTAGGGAAAATAATACTCACAAAAGAATAAAAATCAATAATTTTGTGCTAACCATACTTCATTGCTCAATTTTTATAATTAATTATTCATAGTGTATTTTTCCCTCTTTCTCTTAGGAATGCTAAAAATAGTAGAAACAACTCAAAAAAATTCTTGACTAGCAAAAACATTTATCTTAAAAAGAACGGCAACGACACATCAAGACGGGTTCTTAGCTCAGTTGGTTAGAGCCGGCCGCTCATAACGGTCTGGTCGTAGGTTCGAGTCCTACAGAACCCACCA
>CAYPIZ010000014.1:0-2870 GCA_964410935.1 uncultured Acetobacter sp.
TTAATGTTCATGTATTGCATCACCCAGATAAATACATGATAAGATGGTGTAAATGTATGCTTGTAATATTCCAATAAATATTTCAAACCCAATCACCAAACCCGCAAAGACAAACGGGATAAAACCTAATAATCCAAGGCCAAAAACAAACCCTGCAATACTTTTTAACATAATATGTCCTACAGTCATATTTGCGACAAGACGAACTGTTAAGCTAAAAGGTTTTGACAACATAGAAATAATTTCAATAGGGATAATCAAAGGTGCCATGACCCAAGGTACATCTTTAGGGAAGAATGTTCTTAAATACCCCCATTTTTTACGTTTTATACCAATCATTATATTCATGCATAATGCTAATATTGATAAAGCTCCCACAACAGCTAAATGTGATGTAAACGTAAAGCTATATGGGAATAATCCCAACAAATTTCCAGTTACAATAAAGAAAAACAAAGTAAAAATAAATGGGAAATACTTCAGACCATCTTTTCCGATACTGTCTAGCATCAAATTTCGGATAAATTCATAGGCACTTTCCGGTATACTTTGTGCCACACCTGGCACCAGAGATCTCCTTCTCAAGCAGAATGTGAAAACAATTATAAGACTTAATGCCGAAACAAGCATGCATAAAGACGAATTTGTAAAACTAACATTATATCCATCAATAGTTAGAGGATATAATGTTTTTATTTCAAATTGCTCTAAAGGACTAGACATCTTTATCCCTTTCGTTTTCTTCCAAACTCTTTGTATATCTATAGACATTAAGAATTCCGGCAAAACTGCCAAATATAGTAAAGATTAATAACATTAGGATCTTAAAGTCAAGTATTTTATCCAGCACATATCCTATTCCCATTCCTATAATTGTTCCCGAAACAAGCTCAATTCCAACACGCACTCCTATTGAAGCAGAAGCCCAATGTGTTACCGAAGCACTATTTTTTTTCTCGTCATCGCTTCTGTGTTTGAGTGCGCTGATTTTTTCTTGAAGTTCTTTTATATCTTTCGGATGTTTATCACCCAATGTTATTCTCCTAATTTTTCGTTAAGATAGTTTTTTAAATCTCCATACCCAGCCGAACGAAGCAACTCTTTTTTGTTGTTATAGTCGACAACAACTGTTGGCGTTCCTCTGACTTCATAATTTTCCTCAGCATTTTTCTTAGCCATCAATATATCACTGGTTAATTTTTTATCATTTTTACATGCAGTTATATCAGAATCACTTAATCCAAATTTTTGAGCATGTTTAATTAGAGCACTATCATCTGTTGCAAAAAGCCAATCTTTTGTTCTATAAAGTTCATCAATAAAATCATAATATTTGCTAGGAGGTAAGCAATATGATAATTTGGCTGCCTTCATCGCTGTCGGTTCTAACGGCATATGAATAAAGACTATCTTTATTTTACCTTGTGCAACAAAATCTTTTTCCAATTTAGGCAATATATAGTTATGAAATTCCCTACAATGTGAGCAAGTCATTGAAGAATAAACATACATTGTTAGCGGTGCATTTAGAGGACCAATCACTCTGTTAACTATGCTCTCAGGGCCAACATCACCAAATACTCTTCTTGCAAATGGTTCATCTTCTGCGGCCTGAGCAGTTTTTGTTAAAACAGGAACACCGTCCGAAATTACAAAACCTTTCGCCGACATATATCCGCAGGCAAATATAACATACACAATCAGCAGTGCTGCCATTTTACTTATTCTTTTTACAATAGAAATCATTTTATCATGCTCCTTTATTTGATGATATAACACTTTCGCCTATTTTTATTAAAATTTCCTTTAATTTTTCATCTTTTATATCTTCTGCCATGTTTTCAAGATATTTTTTATCTTCTGCGGTTAGGTCCAAAGCAGTTTTGTGTACATCTTTAAGCTGAGAAGAAATTTTCATGTTAATATTTTGACTAATATTTAAAACATCAACAGCCTTATATCCGAAAAAAGCATTTATTTTATCCAACATATATTTTTCTTTATGTTGTAATTCTAAGGCGAAACCTCCCACTGGCGTTTCAACATACACTGTCCTAACATTTTCTCTGGGATTAAATTTAACTTTTACCGGCTGACAAAACGTGGCTAAATCTTCTCCTATAATTTTTTTCCAATTATATATGATATCTACTTCTATAAAATTCTCTGCACTTACACAATCCTTTATTAATGGACGGAAAACATTTCCAAGACTTTCCAAATCGTTACAATGAGGTTCTTCTGAAATATTTATTTTTATCTTATTTTTCATTTTCGTCGCCATGTATTTTTTCTGCTTGTTGGACTAAAGGATGGTGTTTTCGTACTTCATCCGCCAATTTTTGTGTCGTAATATGAGTATATATCTCTGTTGTTGAAACATTTTCATGTCCCAACATTTTTTGTATAGATCTCAAATCTACATTTTTATTCACCAATCTTGTAGCAAAAGAATGCCTTAAGATGTGAGGATGAACACGGTCTGGTGAGATACCTGCTTTTACTGCTATTGTCTTAAGACTTTTGAAAAATCCTCCTCTAGTCATATGCCCCGTCAAGGAACGAGTGGACGGGAATAACCATTTATTCTTTCCTTTTCCAATAAAAGACTTTCTCATTTCCGTATAAGACAGGATATCTCTTATAACTTCTTTTGATACAGGTACAAACCTTTCCTTACTTCCTTTTCCATAGATTAAAATTTGCTGAAGATCATAGTTCACGGCATCCTCTGGGAGCGCCACCAACTCGGAGACACGTATTCCTGTTGAATACATTAATTTTATCATGGTGCGCATACGCACTATTTCAAATTTTGTTTTTGAATCATCTACATCATACAATTTTTCAATTTCTTTTGATGTTAAGAA
>CAYPIZ010000014.1:2970-11981 GCA_964410935.1 uncultured Acetobacter sp.
ACTGTTTCTTGCTCCGGAGTGATATCTTTGCATGCAGTATAGATAATACCTAATATTATCACACCTAAAATTGTAAATAATATATAATGGCTTCCTTTGGTTTTCATTTTAGTCTCCTAATAAAAAATATTCTGTTCTGATAAATAGATGTTGATTATTATTAATAACATTATATCCTCTATTGTAAAGTATGAATAATAATTTTTAGTGAATAAAATATGATAAATTTGAATAAAATAATTTTGCTTGTCGGATTAATTGGAAGCGGGAAAACAAGTGTTGGAAAAAGACTGGCTAAAAAACTTAATCTTCCTTTTATTGATGGCGATCAAGAGATTGAGAAAGCTGCCGGATTATCTGTTTTAGATGTTTTTAAATGTTTCGGAACTGAAGAATATCGTGCAGGAGAAGCTCGGGTTATGAAACGACTTCTGCAAGGTTCTCCTTGTGTCTTAGCTTCCGGAGGGGGAGCTTTTGTAGCTAAACAAACGCGTTCTCTAGCACACGAAAAAGCTTTAACCATTTGGCTCAAAGCTGATGTTGATACACTATACAAGCGCACTACAGGAAGGACAAGGCGCCCTTTTCTACAATGCAGCGACTCCAAAATAAAAAACAGACTGCAAACTTATATTGAGGAAGAAAATCCTTATTATGCTGAAGCAGATATTACCGTTGAAACAAAGGATGAAACCGTTGAAAAAACCGTTGATCATGTAGTTTTGGCTATTAACAATTATCTTACAGGAGAAAGATAGGTATGAGAAATGCAAATCGGCAATTTACAGAATTAAGAAACATTGAAATTATACCAAACTTTAACCCTTATGCGGAAGGATCTTGTTTAATCAAATGTGGAAACACTCATGTTATTTGCACAGCCACGGTAGAAAATAAAGTTCCTAACTGGCTTAAAGAAGAAAAAGGTTGGATCACTGCAGAATACGCTTTATTACCTCGCTCAACAAAGACCAGAGTTTCAAGAGAAACGAAAGGTGTTTGCGGTAGGACACACGAAATACAACGTTTAATTGGAAGATCACTACGTTCCGTTGTAGATTTGAATATATTAAAAGGATACTCTATCTTAATAGACTGTGATGTCATTCAAGCTGATGGTGGCACAAGAACAGCTTCTGTTACGGGGAGTTTTGTTGCTTTATTTATTGCTATTCAAAAAATGCTTAAAAACAATATGATTTCCAGAAATCCAATTAAGGAATTTGTTGCTGCAATTTCTGCAGGTATTTGTGATGGCGTGCCTTTATTGGATTTGGAATATGAGGAAGACTCCACCGCCCAGGTCGATGCAAATTTCGTTTTAACAGAAAGCGGTAAGATTGTCGAGATCCAAGGAACTGCCGAAGGAGATCCTTTCACTCAAGATGATTATAACACTTTGATGAACCTTGCAAAACAAGGTATTTCCGAATTAATCCAAAAGCAGAAGGAGGCTTTAGTTCATGCCAAAATATAAAGAAATTATTTTTGCTAGTCATAACAAGGGAAAAATTGCAGAAATTAGAGAAATTTTAGCTCCCTATGATATCCGTATTTTATCTGGTGAAGATCTTGCTTTACCAGATGTAGAAGAAACAGGTACAACTTTTGAGGAAAATGCTTATCTTAAAGCACTTGCCGCTGCCAAAGAGCAGAATCTCCCTTGTTTTGCCGATGATTCCGGCTTATGTGTTGACGCCATGAACGGGAGACCCGGAATATTCACAGCTCGATATGCTCCTAATAGAGATTTTGACAAGGGGATGGATAAACTCTTGAAAGAATTAGCTGAGACAAAATCAAATAATAGAGCAGCACATTTTTCCTGCGTTATTGTTTTAGCTCAACCCGATGGAACATATAAGGCATTTGAAGGAAGAGTAGACGGAAACATTGCTCAACAAAAAAGTGGAAACGCCGGCTTCGGGTATGATCCTATATTTATTCCTACAGGTTTTACTCATTCATTTGCTGAATTTAACAGCGCTGAAAAAAACAAAATTTCCCATCGTGGAAGAGCATTACAAAAATTTATCTCTTATCTAACACAAAGTACCGAGGACTAGTAGTGAATACTTATAAAAATATCTTTAATATTCGTGAAAGCACTCCTTTTTGGGATACATTAGCACAGATATATCTCAAGAAGTATCAACAGAATAAATTAGCCTTGGCTTCTTGTTTATTTCTGGTTGCGAATCGGCGTGCCTGCCAGCTGTTGACAGAAGCATTCATTCGTTTACAAGGCTTAACCCCAACAATTTTACCACAAATTATCCCAATTGCAGAAATCAATGATGATGAATTGTTTTTTAGTAGTTTTAGCATTAATCAATCAGCTTTTTTAAACCTTCATACTATAAGCAAAGAAGAACGTTTGTTTTTATTTACCCGATTGATTTCTTCCAAACCGGCAGATTTTGGCTTAAAGCAAATTACACCCGCCCAAGCTTTAAGTTTGGCTTCGGATTTGAGCACATTAATTGATACCGCCTATAATCAAGATCTTTCTTTTGATAGATTACAAGATCTTGTTCCCGAAAAATATGCAACACATTGGCAAGAAACCCTAAAATTATTAAAAATTATCACTGAATTTTGGCCAAAACTTTTAGCAGAAAGGGAGGCTATTGATGTTGTAGATTTAAAAAATAAACTTTTATTTCAACAAGCCGATTTATGGACTCGGGAAAAGACAGATAGAAATATCATTGTTGCCGGCATTACGGCAAATTTTTCTTCTATTGTTTCAATTCTTAAAGCTATCAAAGATTTACAAAACGGGGAAATTTATTTTGCGGGAATCGATCGTTTTGCCGATGAAGATTATTGGCAAAACGTTAGTGAAGAACATCCACAATTTGAATTGAAAGAACTCTTATCCCTTTTAAATATTGATCGTCTTGAAATTTCTGATGTAATTGTTCCTGATAATTTTTTGCAACAACGAGAGCATTTTATCAGTGAAGTTATGCGTCCTGCCGTTATTTCTAATTTCTGGCAAAATTTAAATGGTTCTCCTGACCATGCTGTAGCAACGCAGGGGATAAAAATTCTTACCTGTAATTCTCAAAGAGATGAAGCTCTGGCAATTGCATTGAAGATGAGAGAAGTTTTAACATTTCCAGAAAAGACTGTCGCCTTAATTACTTATGATAGAAACTTAGCACGCCGTGTTGCTTCTGAATTATCACGTTTTAATATTAAAATTGATGATTCTGCCGGGTTACCTCTAAATTTAAGTCCGATTGGGATCTTTTTGCGACTAATTGCAGAAGCTGCTCTAGACATACATTCTGATTTAGCCCTTATTTCATTATTAAAAAATCCTTTTACCCTACTCGGCAACAATGCTGCAGACTTTAGAAAGAAAGCTTATCAATATGAAACGTCATGTCGAAGACATACAAAGAATGATTTAACTTCAAAAGAAAAGGAATTGGCAGACACTCTGATTCAAATCCTAACACCTTTGTCAGAATATTTTTCTTCAACTTCCGTTTCTTTTAAAGATATGTTCAAATTACATATTTGTTTGGCTGAAAAATTAGCATCTTCTGCTGATACAGACGGGAAAAAACTTTTATGGCGCGGTGAGGCTGGAAAGTGTGCGGCTCAATTTAGTACTAAGATTCTTGAAACAGCGGATACTCTTGGTCCAATTGATGGAACGCAATATCTTCCTTTGTTGTGTGAATTAATGGGGATGGAAACTGTCAGAGCACAATACGGGACACATCCACGTTTAAGCATCCTAGGTCCTATTGAAGCCAAATTAAGCCATTTTGATTACGTCATTCTTGGAGAAATTAATGAAGGAATCTGGCCCAAACCTGCGCATTCCGACATGTGGATGTCTCGACCAATGAAAAAGGATTTCGGATTTAGTTTACCAGAAAAAAATACCGGCATTTTAGCCGATGATTTGTGCCATTTTCTAGCAATGCCTAATATTCTTCTTACGCGGGCAGAAAGAATAGATGGTGTTCCTATGAAAAAATCACGCTGGCTTCTGCGATTGGAAACCGTTTTGAAAGCTCTGGGTGGGGATATTCTTTCCTTACAAGATCCGGCTTTTTCCGACTTTGTTAATCACGTAGACAGACCGGTAACATATACTCCGATTTCGTCTCCAGCCCCCTGCCCGCCTTTATCGGCAAGGCCCCGTAAACTTTCTGCGAGTGGAATAGACCTTCTTTTGCAGGATCCATATAGTGTTTTTGCAAAATATATTTTAAATCTCTACCCTTTTGAAGACTTAGATAAAGCATTAGATGCTCGTGATTACGGTACACTGATTCATGCAATTTTGGAAGAATTTAATACAAGCCACACAGGAAAACTTCCTGAAAACCCATTGGAAATTTTAATAGATATAGGAAAAAAACATTTCTATAGGAGTCAATTGTCCTCTGAAATTAAAGCCTTTTGGTGGCCACGTTTTGAGCGCACCGCCAATTGGATCATTAAACAAGAAACAGGTTATCGTGACAATATAAAATCCATTTATAACGAAATTAGCGGGGAAATAACATATTCTCTTCCTCACGGAAACTTTACTTTTACGGCAAAAGCAGATAGAATCGATGAACTAACGGATGGCACATTAAATATTATTGACTATAAAACGGGGACTCCTCCGAATAAAAAGCAAATTAATGCATTTTATGCTTTGCAACTCCCAATAGAAGCACTTATTGCGCAAAAAGGCGGGTTTAGTCTTATAAAGTCTTCTATGGTAAACAAAATGATTTATTGGAAATTAGGCAAATTTTCTTCTGAAATTTTACCGGAAAATGATGACTTTTTGCAAAAGGCAGAAAATCGTCTGGTTAATTTGGTTGAAGCGTTTGATTCCGATAAAACACCATATCTTCCCCGTCCATTCCCTAAATATGTTTCCAAGAATAAAGATTATGAACACTTATCCCGCATAAGAGAGTGGTCTGTCTTAGAAGAAGGAGAAGATGATGACTGATTATAAAATTGAACGAGAGAAATTAAGTCAGTTAGCAACAGAACAGCAACTTTCCGCAGCAGATCCGCAAACTTCGGTTTGGGTAGAAGCCTCTGCCGGTACCGGTAAAACAAAAGTTTTATCGGATAGGGTGTTGCGTCTGTTGCTGGAAAAAGTTACACCTTCAAAAATTTTGTGTTTGACTTATACAAAAGCCGCCGCCGTTGAAATGAACGAGCGTATTGCCAAAAGACTTAGTTCTTGGGCTATTGCGGATGATGATACGCTACATAAAGAACTATCTGAATTACTCGGAAAAAGATTCAACGAAGTAAATAGAGAAGACCTATTTAATTTTGCACGCACATTGTTTGCTTTGCTTTTAGATACACCAGGCGGGATGAAAATTCAAACCATTCATAGTTTTTGCCAAGACGTGTTAAAATGTTTTCCTTTGGAGGCGGGTATTTCTCCATATTTTGAAGTTATGGAAGAACAGACCTCAAAAGAAATTTTGCAAAATATTAAGCAACAACTGTTAAGAAAAGAAGATTATATTGATGAAACAGATTTTCTTACAGCGCTGGATTATTTGACTTCAAATCTGACTGAACAGACCTTTTCGGAAATTCTGGATACAATTACAGCGAATCGTTCAAGAATTAGCAAACTGCTTAAAACATATAATCACGACTTAGATTCAATTAAGAAGGTGTTAGCCTCACATCTGGAAATTGATCCTTCGCTTACAGTTGACGAGTTGAAAAAACAGATTATAGAAGGCATTCCAAGAAATGATTTTAACTTTTTGCTTAATACCTATAAAGAGGGGAAGAAACCAACAGATCAAGAAAGGGCAAAAGCGTTAGAAATTGTTCAAGAAAATAATTTTTCTCCGTCCTTTTACGAAAAGTATATATCTGTTTTCCTAACAAAGTCCGGAACGATCCAATGTAAATTAGCTTGTGCAGATTTAACACAGAAACATCCGGAAATTTTGGAAATTGCTCAAAAAGAAGCTGAACGAATCTGCAATATAAACAACAAAATCAATGCAGTTAATGTGTTACAATCCACTTTAGCTTTACTCCGAGTTGCGCAAGAAATTATCGATAAGTATGATCTTTATAAGCAATCCACCGCTTCATTAGATTATGAAGATTTGATTGTGATCACAAAGAATTTATTGGAAAAAGCAGGAATTGCAGAATGGATTCTATTTAAGTTGGATGGTGGCATAGATCATATTCTTCTTGATGAAGCACAGGATACTTCGCCAAATCAGTGGGCAATTATTCAAGCTCTTTCTCAAGAATTCTTTGCGGGAATCGGGGCTCATAATGAAACGGAAACGCGAACTGTTTTTGTTGTAGGAGATAGAAAGCAGTCTATTTACAGCTTTCATGGGGCAGATCCTAAAGAATTTGACAAGATGCATCATTATTTTGAAGAAAGGGCTCAACATTTTGCTACGATTCATTTGGATGTATCCTTCCGTTCAACCAAGGCGATTATGGATTGCGTAAATACATTATTTGATGTGGATTGCATCAAAAAAGGTGTTCTACCGGCAGATGAACATATTAACCATAAACCTTATCGTTTAGGAGATGGCGGACGAGTAGAACTTTTTCCGTTATTAATCCAAGACAAATGGGAAACTTCTGACACAGAGAGCAAACTTCCAATTGAGCGGGAAAGAGCTGTATCTGTCTCTACTCTTCTGGCTAAAAATATTGCCGAATCCATCAAAAAAATGGTTCAGTCCAAAGAGATTTTGCTTTCAAAGAATCGCCCTATACGGTATGGAGATTTTATGTTTCTGGTTCAAACAAGAAACAGTTTTGTTGAAGAATTTGTCCGTGCCTGCAAAGATATAGGGGTTAATGTTTCTGGTATTGATAAACTGAAACTTTTAGAACAAATTGCCGTACAAGATCTCATTTCTCTTGGGAAGTTTTTACTCTTACCAACCGATGATCTTTCTTTAGCAGAGGTACTTAAATCTCCAATTTTTAAGCTTGATGATGATGATTTATTTAAATTATGTTATCAAAGAAAAACAACTTTGTTCAATACACTTCTTGAAAAAACTGAATATAAGACCACAGCTGAAACATTAAAAGAATTGCTCAATATGGTTGGTTTTTTGCGCCCATTTGAATTATTCAACTATGTTTTAGTCAAATTATCCGGAAGAAAGAATTTTGTCTCTCGCATGGGGATAGAAGTAGAAGATGTTCTAGATGAATTTCTGAGTTTAACTCTTTCATTTGAACAATCACACACACCTTCTCTTGAAAATTTTATTACATGGATTGCTCAAAATGAAGTTAGTGTAAAAAAGGAAATGGAGCAAGGTGACACCGATATGGTGAAAATTATGACCGTCCATGGTTCCAAAGGTCTGCAAGCTCCGATTGTTATTTTAGCAGATACAGTTAAAACGAAGACTAAAAATTCCAAGGGCAAGATCTTATGGAAAAATGATCTTCCCTATTTTCCGCTAAGTGCTAAAGATTGCGACAATTATTGCAATCAAATTAAAGAAGATGACAAAGAAACCGCTATGGAAGAATATCGTCGCTTACTTTATGTGGCTTTGACCCGTGCGGAAGATCGCTTATATATCGCCGGTTTTACAAAAGATAAAGATGCACCGGATCAATCTTGGTATAAATTGATGCAGCAATATCTTCCCTCAACCAATGTATCTTCTGAGGGAATTGTAACCTATGCCATTCCTCAAGAGAATCCGTTTGAAGAAGAATCTGATGTTAAAGTTTCAGACATAACCGAGTTTAAAGACTACACATTTTTACTTACTCCCGCACCTGAGGAACAACCTTTAGCTAAACCTTACGCTCCTTCCAGAGATGAGAATGATGAAACTGAAATTGCGGCTTCTCCTCTTGATGATAACGGAAATTTCTATAAGCGTGGAACGACCATTCATAAACTTTTACAATATATCTGCACTCTTCCCAAAGCAACCCAGTCTGTTGCTGCCGAAACTTTTTTAAAAAAGCAACTATCTGATTTCAGTGAAAAAGAAATTTTGCAAATCGTTACAGAGGTTTTACAATTATTACAAACTTATCCGGAAATTTTCAGTACAAACTCTATGGCGGAAGTCCCTATTATTGGGGAGATCGATGGGAAAATCATTTCCGGAAAAGTGGACCGGCTTATTGTTCAAGATGGTAAGGTTATGGTGGTCGATTATAAAACGAATCGCCCTGCGGCTAACACGTTAGCGGAAGTACCTGAAATTTATATCAAACAACTTTCTGCTTATCGTCAACTTTTGCAAAAAATTTATCCGAACAAAACGATAGAGACATACTTATTGTGGACTAATACTTGTTATATGATGAAAATATAAAACTTTCGAATTAGTATTGTTGTAGGGTTGGAGAGACGAAAAAATTTATTATATTGATACTTGTAACAAAATAAACTGAAAGGAAAACAGATGAAAGCTATTAACGATAGTCAATTTGAGGAGGAAGTACTGAAAGCCAACGGTCTTGTTTTAGTTGATTTTTGGGCTGAATGGTGTGGTCCTTGTCGTCAACTTGGTCCGATTCTAGAAGAAGTTAGCAAAAATATGAGTGAAAAAGTTAAAATATGCAAAATGAACGTTGATGAGGCTCCTGCAACAGCTGCAAGTTTTGAAATTAGAAGTATTCCTACAATGTTTTTATTTAAAGACGGGCAAAAAATTGATACCAAAGTTGGATTTAACTCACAATCCACTATTGAAAGTTGGTTAAATTCTCATCTTTAACCTTTACGTCTTGTCATTTTTAAAGACCGCTATTTTAAGCGGTCTTTTTTTAACCCTAAACCGAGAAATATTCTTTTTCGAGTATTTGCAACACTTTGATTTTATTATATATATTTTTAGAAGGTTGTCGCATAATGCAAGTTATGGATCCAAGTATCTGACCGATACGGAGACGTTTACGAATGCAGACGGAACGACAACTACAAAAGCTATCGCATCAGGCACAATGCCAGATAATACAAAATATGGTGATGTGTTTGTTGA
>CAYPIZ010000015.1:0-11955 GCA_964410935.1 uncultured Acetobacter sp.
CCATCGTGATCCTGCGCAATGTTTGCTTGATTTGCATCAATAAATTTAGTAAGCACCGCATTATCTGATGATTTTAGCCAACGAGCCGTGTAATATTGGGTTGGTTCAAAAATGACCGGAATATTAAATTCTGTACGGATTCTATCTGCCATTACTTCAAATTGCAATACACCCACGACACCAACAATCCATTCAGACCCGATAATTGGTTTGAACACACTGGCACCGCCTTCTTCGGCAATTTGTTGTAAGGCATTGCCCAAATGCTTGGATTTCAGTGGATCTAATGCTCTAACAGATTTAAGTAATTCCGGAGCAAAGCTCGGGATTCCCACAAAATGCAGCTTTTCACCTTCCGTCAAGGTATCCCCAATACGAAGTTGCCCATGGTTCGGAATGCCGATAATGTCGCCGGCAAAAGCATCTTCTGCAAGTTCACGTTCTTGAGCCAAAAACATAACAGGAGTCGGAACTTTAATGGGCTTCCCTGTCCGAATTTGCATTAAAGTCATTCCTCTTTTGAAGTGTCCAGAGCAGATTCTCATAAAAGCAATTCTATCGCGATGTTTCGGATCCATATTAGCCTGAATTTTGAAGATAAAACCGGTTACTTTGTTCTCATTGGCAGATACTTCTCTTTCTGATGCCGGTTGCGGACGAGGTGAGGGGGCTAAACTGTGCAAGCCTTCCAAAATTTCTTTCACACCAAAATTGTTAATGGCACTTCCAAAGAATACAGGTGTAAGCGCCCCGGCTAAATAAAGTTCCAAATCAAATTGAGGGCAAAGTTCCTTAATCATCATAACATCCTCACGCAATTTGGCCAGCTGATGTGCCGGTACAAGTGTGTCTAACTTAGGATCATCAAGCCCCTTACAGGTTTCAATGATGCTATTCACTTGTCCTTTATTTCCCGTTTTATTCATCAAAATCAATTGATCATTTAAGAGATCATAACAGCCTAAAAAATCTTTACCGCTACCGATAGGCCAACTTGCAGGACAAACGTCTAAGGCTAACGTTTTTTCAATATCATCCAGCAATAAAAAAGGGTCTTGCCCTTCACGATCCATCTTATTGATGAATGTCAAAATAGGAATATTGCGTAACCGACAAACTTCAAAAAGTTTTTTCGTCTGCGTTTCAATACCTTTTGCTGCATCAATAACCATAACGGCAGAATCAACGGCCGTCAAAACACGATACGTATCTTCTGAAAAATCTTCGTGTCCGGGGGTGTCCAAAAGGTTAAAAGTAATATCTTTATATTCAAATGTCATCACCGATGAAGCAACAGAAATACCTCTTTCCTGTTCAACTTTCATCCAGTCCGAATGGGCACGCCGATTCTCTCCACGTGCTTTTACTGCTCCGGCTTGCTGAATAGCGCCACCGAATAACAATAATTTTTCGGTTAAAGTCGTCTTACCTGCATCAGGGTGAGAAATAATAGCAAAAGTTTTTCTTCTATTTACAATATGTTCTGGCATTATACTCTCGTTAAAAATTACAAAAACGTTGCCTTATACTAACAAATAAAATACAATATGCAAGCCTTAAATAAAGACAATACTTTTATAGTAGGGCCATCTGTTTGTACGAGATTTAAAGTATTACACCTTGCTCAAAATGAAAACCTTTAAGCAACGAAGAGGTTTCCATTGCTTGTTTTCCTTCACGCTGAACTTTAAGAATCTGCAAAGCGCTATCTTGAGTGGCGATAACAAGCTCTTGCTCTCCGACAATAATTTCCCCAGGCTTTCCGTGTAATTTAACTTCTTTGGCGGAAAAAATCTTAAAGCGCTCATTTAAATAAATAAAATAAGTTGCTGGATATGGGGAAAAAGCTCGGATTTTGTTGAGCAGTTGCTCCGTTTTCTGGTTGAAATCTAATAAGCATTCACTTTTTTTAATTTTTTCAGCATATACAACAAAATCAGGATTCTGTTTTTGCGGTGTGATCGTGTCTAAATGTGCTAATGTTTCTGATAGTAAATTTGCTCCTAAAGATGACAAACTATCATGTAATTCACCACCTGTCGTACTATTAGTAATAGAAACACTTCTTTGGCTTAACACATCACCTGCATCTAATTCCAATGCCATTTGCATAATAGAAATCCCGCTTTCCGTATCTCCTGCTTCAATGGCTCTCTGAATTGGGGCAGCTCCACGCCACCGTGGCAATAAGGAGGCATGTACATTAACACACCCTTTGGGGAAGATGTCTAAAACTTCTTGTGGTAACAATAACCCATAAGCAGCAACAACCGCAATGTCAGCATTTAACTCACGTAAATACTCTTGTTCTTTTGCATCTCTCAATGTACGAGGGGTCAAAACCTCAATTCCGTTTGCTTCGGCCAATAGATGTATAGGCGTTTTATTGACATGTTTCCCTCTCCCGCTTTCCTTTGGTGCACGGGTATAAACAGCCACAACTTCGTGTTCACTAATTAATCTTTTTAATACCGGAACGGAAAAATCCGGCGTTCCCATAAAGACAACTCGCATTACTCACTAAATCCTGCACGCTCATAATCTATTTTGATTTTAAAATCATTTGCATAATTTTCCATGGCAGCGCGTTCCATGTCGCTAAACAATGATCTTAAAGCTCTTACTTTAACTTCTTGAGTATTTTCTTCCGTTAAATCGTCTTTATATGCAACACTTTCAACGGGTTCTGCAATTATAAAATTATTTCCAGTATGCTCAAAACTTTTAATTTCACCTTCAGCAGCAACAAACAATTCAGCCATTTCTGCAGCACTAAGCCCTGCAAAACTGTCATTACGGCTAAGCGGTTCAGAACGGAAGACTTCTAAATTTCTGGCTTTTGCGGCCTCATTCAAAGAACTCCCATCGGCGGTATCCGTTAAAATGTTTTCAGCAGTTTCCTTTGTGAGAGCGGTTTTCTCTTCTTCAATCCAGAGTTTGATAATGTCAGATTTAATATCTGCAACTTCAGGCATGTGAGCATCTGTTATTTTTAAGACTTTCAGCACCGCAATGCCATCATCAAATTCTTCAGCCGAGGTGACTTCGTCAACGCCATAGGAGAACGCTAATTCGTTAAAGTCAAGAGTGCTGGTTAGCCCCATAAGCTCTTTAGGAGCTTCTGCAACCGTAGTCTCTTCCTTCACGTTATTAACTTTTACTGTTTTTATCCCAAAAAATTGAGAAACATCATCTAGGCTTTTACCTTCGTTAATGCTGTCATCAATGTAAGCTCTAGCTTCACGTAAGGCATCGTATAGATTTTCATTATTGAGCGTTGTAATGATATCTTCTTTTACTCCTTCCAAAGTGGATTCTTTTGCCGGAATAATTTTCTTCACATCAAGAACCTGCCAGGAATCAGCTATATTCAAGATCTGTGGCTCATTCATATTGATTTCAAATACTACAGATGCCAAATCTTCAGCTAATTCATCTTCGGAAACTTCTCCTAAAGTCGGTTCTGCAGCATTCTCTGCTTTCAAGTCTTTTGCAACAGCGTCAAAACTTTCTCCGGCTTTAATCCGCTCTAAGGCTTTTTCTGCAGTATCTTTATCTAAGAATACCATTTGCAAAACTTCACGTTTTTCTGGCTGATCAAATTCTTTTTTATGTTCTTTATAGTAATCCGAAATCATATCTTCCGTCGCTGCATATTTTTTCAAAATTACTTCATTCGGAATAAATAAAACTTCAACATCACGCTGTTCAGGAATCATAAAGTTTTCTGCAAAATCTTCGTAGTATTGCTTAACTTCTTCATCACTAATTTTTCTTTCTATTTTTACATCATCAGGTGTAATGATTACATACTTAAAAGTTTTCCGGCGATTATCCATGGTGTGAATAGCTTTTGTTAATACGGATGGAACATTAAAAGTCTGTACCAAATCACTAACTAAAATTCTTTGCCCCATCAGCCGTTTTACCGAAGCTAAATAATCAGCCTCGCTCATCCCTAGAGAAGAAAGGTAACGTTTGAAAAGTTCCGGATTGAACTGCCCATTTAAGGGATTTCTAAATTGAGATTGGCTGAGGACAACTTGCTGTACGAAAAACTTCGGAAAATAAATACCGTACTTTAACATGGTTTGATCTAAAACGCTTTCGTCAACAATCTGTTTCAAAACACTATCGGCAACACTGTTTCTTAATTCTTCTGTAAGCTCAAAATCATCGCCAGCTAAATTTTTTAATGCGGTTATCTCTCTTTGTAAGCGGTATGAAAATTCACTTTGAGTCGTTTTTTCACCATTTACGTTAACAACCGTACGGTTCTGGCTGGCAGAACTCAAATATCCGGTTACACCAAATAACGAAATAAAACTAATAGCCACTAAAACGAAGATAAGTTTGAAAATCCAATTTTCCTGTGCTTTTGCCAACTTTGTTATCATTTTTTACACCTCAAAAATAATTCAATCACGCCTTATTATAGAAATCAAAAAAAAATATGCAATCTCAATATAGATATGTTCAACACCTTTTTTTGATATTTTTCTTGTAAACAACTTCACTTTTTCTCTGGAAAATAAAAATGCTTGTGTTAAACAAAATTTAGTTGCAATTTTTTTATGAATTAAAAAGGATGAAATAAATGATTAGAAAAACTTTGATTGCCGGTAACTGGAAAATGAATGGTCTTCTTGAAGATGGCGTGGCTTTGGCTAAGGGAGTTGCTGCAGGTGTTAAACAAGCAGGACGTAAAGATTGTGAATTTTTGATATGTCCGCCGTTTACTTTGTTGACTTCCGCTAAAAAGGCAATCAAAGGCTCTCGTCTGATGCTGGGTGCTCAGGATTGTTCCCCATTTGAAAAGGGGGCACATACCGGGGACGTTAGTCCTTTGATGTTAAAAGATCTAGGATGCCAATATGTTATTGTTGGACACTCGGAGCGTCGTACGGATCATCACGAAACGAATGAACTAATTGCAAAGAAGGCTGAGGCTGTTATTAATGCTGGATTGAAGGTAATTATTTGCATTGGTGAAACTGAAGCTGAGCGCGATGCCGGTAAAACGATTGATGTTTGTTCTACGCAAATTATGGGGTCTGTACCTGAAAGTGCTACCGCGCAAAATACCGTTATCGCTTATGAGCCGGTTTGGGCTATAGGAACAGGAAGAACCCCGACAACGGCTGAGGTGGAAGACGTTCATGCCGCAATTCGTAAAGTTATTGCTAAAAAATTAGGGAGAGCTAATGCCAATAAGATGCGGTTACTTTATGGTGGAAGTATGAAACCGTCTAATGCAAAAGAGCTTTTAGCATTACCGGATGTTGACGGTGGTCTCATCGGTGGTGCTAGCTTGAAAGTTGAAGATTTTATGGCTATTGGAAAAGCTTGTGAATAATCATTTAGAAAAAGGATAAAAAGATGGGATCGGTATTGTTGGTTATACATTTAATGGTAGCATTGTTGCTGGTTGTTTTGATCTTGATGCAGCGCAATTCTGGAAATGCTTTGAGTGGCTTGGGTGGAGGCAATGGAGCGGATAGCTTTCTTTCTGCTAGAGGAAAAGGGAATTTATTGACGCGTACAACAGCAATTTTGGCTACGATTTTCTTTTGCACTTCAATTTGTTTGGCACTTTACTATAAAGGAGAAACCAGAAAAGAAGAATCTGTCGCGGATGTTGCCCCGTTGACACAAAATGAACCAGCAATGCCAAGTATTCCTGATGCAACAGCGGAAGCACCTGCAACGGAAGCTGAAACTCCTACTCCTGCGGCAGAGTAATGATGGAAAAACAAAGATAAAATATAAGGCACCTTTCAAGGAGGTGCCTTTTTCACTGCAATTTTTGATAAAAAGGTTTGATAAATGACTGAACTAAATCCAAAAACAAAGTTTATTTTTATAACAGGTGGGGTCGTCTCTTCCTTAGGAAAAGGCTTAGCTTCCGCATCATTGGCATCGCTATTGCAGTGCCGTGGTTTTAAAGTTCGTTTGAGAAAGCTTGATCCTTATCTAAATGTCGATCCAGGAACAATGAGTCCTTTTCAGCATGGAGAGGTCTTTGTGACGGATGATGGAACGGAAGCCGATTTGGATTTAGGACACTATGAACGTTTTTCAGGTGTAAGCGCTAAGCGAAGTGATAGCACGACAACCGGTAAAATCTATCAAAAAGTGATTGATAAGGAAAGACATGGAGATTACCTCGGATCCACTATTCAAGTGATTCCGCATGTAACTAATGAAATCAAAAATTTTATAGTGAGTGATTTAGATGATGAAGATTTCGTGTTGTGCGAAATCGGAGGAACTGTCGGTGATATTGAGGGACAGCCTTATCTGGAAGCAATCCGTCAATTAGCGTATGAATTAGGCCGTGAAAGAACAATGTTTTTACACCTAACTCTCCTTCCGTATATTCCGACAGCCGGAGAACTTAAAACAAAACCGACACAGCATTCTGTTAAAAAGTTGCAAGAGTACGGTATTCAACCGGATATGTTGCTTTGTCGCTCACAAATGCCGTTACCTGAAAATGAAAAGAAGAAAATTGCACTATTTTGCAATATTCGTGAGGAAAATGTAATTGCCGCTTTAGATGTTAGCAATATTTATCAAGTTCCATTGGCTTATTCCAAAGAAGGAATGGATAAGGCTGTTTGTCGCTATTTCAATCTTAATTGTCCGGAAGCAGATTTAAGCAGATGGGAAAAAATAGTAGAAACGGTAAAAGCTCCTGAGGGCGAGGTTCGTATTGCTGTTGTTGGTAAATATGTCAAACTTTTGGAAGCATATAAATCATTAGGTGAAGCTCTAACACACGGTGGAATTGCTAATAAATACAAGGTGAAAATCAAATGGATTGATGCCGAAGATCTGGAAAAAGATGAAAAAGTTGCTGATGAAGTGTTATCTGATGTTAGTGGAATTTTAGTTCCAGGTGGGTTTGGATTACGTGGCACAGCCGGAAAAATTGCTGCAGTTAAATATGCACGCGAACATAAAGTACCTTTCTTGGGAATTTGTTTCGGTATGCAAATGGCAGTTATTGAAACAATGCGTAATGTATTAGGCATCAAAAATGCCAATACGACTGAGCTGGATGAAAATTGCGAAGCTGTTATCGGGTTGATGACAGAATGGGACAAAGATGGAGCAAAACAAATCAGACATAAAGACGGAGATTTGGGAGGGACAATGCGTCTTGGTGCGTATGAGGCCATTTTGAAAGAGGGATCTAAAGCTGCTGAAGTCTATCAATCTCTCCATATATCGGAGCGCCATCGTCACCGTTATGAAGTGAATATTAAGTATAAAAATCAGTTGGCACAAGGTGGTATGGTGATTTCAGGAACATCACCGGACGGCAAATTACCGGAAATTGTAGAACGTCCGGATCATCCTTGGTTTATAGGTGTTCAGTTCCACCCTGAGTTAAAGTCTAAGCCTTTTGCACCACATCCTCTGTTTGTGGAATTTGTTAAGGCTTCAATTAAACAAAGTCGTCTGGTCTAGTTAAAATCCCCTGCGAGTTATAAACCAGCTCACAGGGGATTTTCTTAATGTTGGAGCATCTTTTTTAATTGTTGATAATAACGGCAATTCTTTTTTTCTGCTTCACTATATTTATCAAAAGAGTGATAAGCTTCGTTAATAAGACTTGAATATTGAGAAATGTCTGTGTGATATCTAGTGCTGTTAGAAAATCCTAAGATAACTAAAAATAACCAACTATCATCAATAATCATTTGAATGTAGCGATTAGCTTTTATGTATTCATCCGTTTGTTGCATTAGTTTTAAGCTTTTTCTGCCATCCTCAAAGATACGTGGATTTTTAGAAACGCTATCTATCCGATTGTGATAATTGTACAGAGGCGTATTCAAAATAGTGATAAGTGGGTTGTGTAGGTAGGTCTTGTACAAAAATACAACATCTTCAGCAATACCATCAGGAAAAGTAAGATTGTACTTTTCTATAAAAGATCGTTTAAAGAAGCAAGCGCGTACATAACCTGTTCCGTAAAAAAGTTCTTTACCGCCTTCAAGACCGTAAAAAGGGGATATTAAAACCAATTTATCTAAAGAAGTTGAGCGTTTTTTGTAGGGTTCTAACATCTGTTCGGCTGCAATATCTCCCTGAGTTTTCCGTACCCACTCTTGATCATATACATCATAAAAACCGGTAAGTAAAATATCCGGATTATCTTTTTTTATAGCTTTCAGAGAAAGCGAAAAAGTATCGGGCTCTATCCAATCGTCATTATCAACAAACGTAAGATATTTTCCTTTTGCATGGCGCATAGCGGTATTTCTGGCAGCACCGATTCCTTGATTCTCCTGTGTGATAACTTTCAGATTAGAATACTTTTTTTCATAAGAGTTCAGAATGGCCAAACTTTGATCTGTGGAGCCGTCATTTACGACAATGACTTCGAATCTTCCGGATTGAGCAAAAATACTGTCTAAACATTTTTCCAGATATTTTTCAGAATTATAAACCGGAATAATGACACTAACAGCAGGTTGACGAAACAGAATAAATCCATAAGAAAGCAATCCTATTAAAATAAAAACAAAAAGAATTTTGAAGTTTTTTGCCATTCTAGTCTCATTATGATAAAATCTTAAGTTGTTTATAAAGAGGTCTATCCGTACGAATAGAGATATATTGACACCCAAATTGCTTACAAAATCTATCCATCACCTTGCGTTTTTGCTGAAAATAATGATAGTACGTTTCCTTAAATATGTCAGATGCTGTATTGAAAATAAGTTTGTCTCCGGAATATTGAACAAAATATTCACCATTTTGTGGGGCAACATCTTCCAACACGTCATAAACATTGATACAATAAACTCGACAACGTTTTGTCAAAGCCACCAGAGTCTTTTTAGTTGGTTCATTGACATCATTAAAATCGCTGATGATAAAGACAACTGCGCGGCTTTTAACATTAAATTCCAAAAAACGAAGCGGATCTGATATATCCGTTTCAGACAAAGGTTTTTCTTGAAATTTATTCAATATTTCTTTGGATGTTTCTGCAATAGCTTTGAAAATAGCCATTAAGTTTTTTTGATTGTTTTGCGGCTTAAATACTTTTGTGTCCTTTCCGTCATAGAGAATTAAGCCGAAGCGATCTTTGTTGGCCAAACTTTGCCACCCTAACAATGCGGCAAGCTTGGCAGCAGAAACGGATTTTAACTCTTTTTTTGTTCCAAATAACATATAAGGTGATAAGTCTAAAACAACATAAACTTCACGGTCTTTTTCTTCAGCAAAGACTTTTGTGTATGTATCACCCTTGCGGGCGGTAACGCGCCAATCAATATCTCTTACGTCGTCACCAAAACCATAAGTACGAACTTCCTCAAATTCCATTCCGCGTCCCTTAAAGGCAGAGCGAATATCTCCGGCCATATCTGAAGTTGCGGGGATATGGCGTTGTTTAATATAGGGAAGATATTTTCGTTGCTCAACCAACTCTTCCAGCCGTACGGATAATCCGTCCGGTTGATTTTCTGCAAGAGTTTTTTTTCTAAAAAACATTGCCTCTTTCCTTATGGTAGCGGTACGGATTTCAGTAAAGTGGTGATAACATCATCGGTTGTAATGCCCTCGGCTTGTGCCTCAAAGCTCAAGATAATGCGGTGGCGGAGAACATCATAAACAACTGCATGGACATCATCCGGTATAACAAAATCCCGTCCTTCCAACCAAGCGTTAATCTTTGCACATTTATCCAAAGCAATGGTGGCTCTTGGGCTAGCTCCAAAAAGAATGCTGTTCTTTAACGAAGCGTCGTATTTTTCAGGTTTACGCGTTGCTACAATCAGCTGAACCAAATATTCTTCCAATTGTTCACTAACATGTAAAGAAAGCACTTCCCGTCTTGCAGCTAAAATGTCTTCAATAGAAATTTTACCGATTGTCTGGCTAAATTTCTGCCATGCTTCGTCTTGTTCTTTTGTTTGCAATTGCTCTGCCCGTACTAATTTTAGAATCTTTTTTTCTGTATCTGCATCAGGTTGTCCTATTTTGATATACATTAAAAAACGATCCAGCTGAGCCTCAGGCAGGTTATAAGTTCCTTCCTGCTCAATAGGGTTCTGAGTTGCAAGGACCATAAACAGGTCAGGCAAACGATATTGTTTGCCACCAACACTAACCTGTCTTTCAGCCATAGCCTCCAATAGTGCGGACTGCACTTTTGCCGGAGCCCGGTTAATTTCATCGGCTAAAACCATATTGGCAAAAATCGGTCCTTTTCTAAATTCAAAATCGCATTTATCTGCAATATAAATATCACTACCGGTAATATCGCTTGGCAATAAGTCCGGTGTAAATTGAATACGGTTATAAGAAGCCTTAATACATTCCGAAAGTGTTTTGATTGCTTTCGTTTTAGCCAGCCCGGGAGCACCTTCCAGAAGGGCATGCCCATCTGCCAATAGGGTAATAATCAGCTTTTTGACTAATTCTCTTTGCCCGATAATCTTAGCATCCAAGTAGTTTTCCAATGCAATAATTTTTTCTTTAACTTCGCTCATTGTTCCCCCAAAATGTTTTATTTCTGTTCTAAAAATAAATAAAATTCTTCCATTTTTAAAAGAATACTCTATATAAAGCCATATATAGGATTTAATGGATAAAAAAACAAGAAAATTTGTAAGATGAGTAACATTTTTGATTTTGATGAAGATGATGAACCGAGTGCTGCACCTGTCTATGATAATATTAGTGCATTAAAGCCGCAATGTCCTTTTCTGGAAGGCCTTAATCCGGAACAAAAAGAAGCTGTACAAAAAACGGAAGGTCCTTTACTGGTTTTAGCCGGCGCTGGGACCGGAAAAACCAAAGTTTTGACAACCCGTTTAGCCTATATTTTGAACAATGGGCTGGCTCGTCCATGGAATTGTCTTGTTGTAACATTTACAAACCGAGCTGCAAACGAAATGAAGGAGCGTGTTCGCCAATTTATCGGAGATGCCGTAAATTCGGTATGGCTGGGGACATTTCATAGTATTTGCGTTAAAATTCTTCGTAAATATCCGGAATTGGCAAATTTGAAACCTAATTTTACCATCCTAGGCGAAGATGATCAAAAACGTGTTATCAAAAAAATCTTACAGGATAACAGTATTGACGAAAAGCAATACACACCACAAGCCGTGTTGGAAAAAATATCGCGTTTCAAAGATAAGGGGCTGACGATAGAAAAAATTTCTACGGGTGAGTTTAAAACAAATATAACTACCTTCATTTATAAAGAGTATCAAACCCGCTTATTGGAACTCAATTGCGTTGATTTTGGCGACATCCTGCTTTATGTGCTGGATATTTTACTCAAAAATCCGGAAGTTTTATCTGAATATCAAGAGCGTTTTAAGTACATTATGGTGGATGAATACCAAGACACCAATGTAACACAATATTTATTGCTCCGTTTGTTGTCTCAAAAGTACCGCAATTTGTGTTGTGTGGGGGATGATGATCAATCCATATATTCCTGGCGTGGGGCTGAAATTGAGAATATTTTAAAATTTAATGAGGATTTTCCTGAAGCTGTTACGATTCGTCTGGAACGTAATTACCGTTCTACTGCAAATATTTTAACCGCTGCGTCCGCTGTGATTAGTCATAATTCTAAACGCTTAGGAAAAACTTTGAAAGTTGCAGAACACAGCCCTGTTTCTGATTGTAAAAACGAAAAGATTCAGGTTGTTAGTACCTATAGTGGTGAGGAAGAGGCAAAATATGTGGCACAAAAAATTGCATCTTTGCACAGGGACGGCATAGCGTATGAAGAAACGGCGGTTTTGGTGAGAACGGCATCACAGACCCGTGCCTTTGAAGAGATTTTTATCAAAGAAGCGATTCCTTATAAAGTTATCGGTGGGTTGAAATTCTATGAACGGGCAGAAATTAGGGATATGTTGGCCTATTTTCGGTTGGTTCTGCAACCAAGTGATGATTTAGCTTTTGAACGGA
>CAYPIZ010000016.1:0-11900 GCA_964410935.1 uncultured Acetobacter sp.
AAAAAAAGCACCCGAGGTGGGTGCTTGAGAAAGAAAAAAACAATTTTTTGTTTTAGATATCCAGATTGACAACGTTTAGAGCGTTTTCCTGGATGAAGTCTTTACGCGGTTCAACCACATCGCCCATCAGGGTGGAGAAGACTTCGTCTGCTTCTTCCAATTGATCGATCTTTACCTGCAACAAAGAACGGGCTTCCGGATCCAACGTGGTTTCCCACAATTGTTCAGGGTTCATTTCCCCCAATCCTTTATAGCGTTGTAAGGTGATCCCTTTCTTACCGGCGGCCATAACGGCATCAACCAGTGTTACCGGGCCGGCAATTACGGTTTCTACACCGCCTTTGGCAACCAAACGCAAGGTCTGTGTGAAGTTTTCGGCTAAAAAGTCTTTCATGCCGTTGAGCATTTTAGCCTCTGCACTATCCAAAACGGCAGCACCGACAATGTGTTCTTCTTTTACCCCACGCAAAGTGCGATAGAAAGAAATACTTCCGTTTTCAAGGCATTCCGCTTTCCAACCGCGGTCATATTCTGCTTCCAGAGCATCCAGACGAGCGGTTAATTTATCCAATTCCGGCAGTAAGCGGGATTTATCGGCTAAGAGGTCTTTATCAAACAAGCCGCAGATAGCCATTTGCTCAATGATGTGTTCCGGTGCTTTTATGCTTAACAGAGAAACCAGATTGCGGGCTTTCTTGGTGCTCTCAACATAGGCAATCAAATCCTGCCCCAAAATGCGTTCCCCGTCGTGAGCTTCCAGATAAGCTTCATCGCATCCCCCATTGATGAGGTAGTCTTCCATTTCACGATCATCTTTCAGATAAATAATGGAGTTGCCGCGTTTTGCCTTGTAAAGAGGCGGTTGGGCAATGTAAACGTAGCCACGCTCAATCAATTCCGGCATTTGACGATAGAAGAAAGTCAGCAACAGAGTTCTGATGTGCGCACCGTCCACATCGGCATCCGTCATGATGACGATTTTGTGGTAACGGCATTTGTCCGGATTGAAGTCATCCCGGCCGATACCGGTCCCCAAAGCGGTGATAATTGTACCGATTTCGGCAGAATTTAACATCTTGTCAAAACGGGCTCTTTCTACGTTTAAGATCTTACCACGCAATGGCATAATTGCTTGGTTCTTACGATCACGCCCTTGTTTTGCAGAACCACCGGCGGAGTCTCCCTCTACGATAAATACTTCAGACAAGGCAGGGTCTTTTTCTTGGCAATCGGCAAGCTTACCCGGAAGGGTGGAGATGTCTAATACACCTTTACGGCGTGTGAGTTCACGCGCTTTACGGGCAGCTTCACGAGCAGTGGCCGCTTCCACAATTTTGCCAACGATAATTTTAGATTCGGCAGGGTGCTCATCCAACCATTCTTTGAGCTTATCCCCGACAACGCTTTCTACCACCGGACGAACTTCCGAAGAAACGAGCTTGTCTTTGGTTTGAGAAGAAAACTTAGGATCCGGCACTTTTACGGAGAGAACGCAAGTCAGCCCCTCACGCATATCATCACCGGTGATCACGGTTTTATCTTTTTTCAACAGACCGTTTTCTTGAATATAGTTGTTAATGGTACGGGTTAATGCCCCACGGAAACCGGCAAGGTGCGTCCCGCCGTCTTTTTGCGGAATGTTGTTGGTGAAGCAAAGCATACTTTCGTTATAAGCTTCCGTCCACTGCATGGCGACATCAACCTGAATGTCATTGGCTGAGCCGGTGTAGTAAATAATGTTTTCGTGCAAAGGCGCTTTGGATTTATTTAAGTGGGTTACAAAGGCTTTCAAACCGCCCTCATAGTGGAAAACGGTTTCTTTAGGCTCGTTATCGCGGTTATCAATCAACTTCAGGTATACACCGGAGTTCAAAAAGGCTTTTTCACGAATGGCACGCTCCAAAACTTCATAACTGAATTCTACCTGAGTGAAGGTTTCCGGTGAAGGAAGAAAAGAAACTTCCGTCCCGTGTTTGCCGGGGGTGGAGGCGGTAACGTGAATGTGCTCTACAACGTTGCCGTTTGCAAAAGAGGCTTCGTATTGCTGATCATTACGCCAGATTTTGAGCTTGAGCCAGGTGGACAAGGCATTTACAACCGAAACACCAACGCCGTGTAAACCACCGGAAACTTTGTAAGAATTGTTATCAAATTTACCGCCGGAGTGTAATTCCGTCATGATAACTTCTGCGGCAGAAACGCCTTCTTCCTTGTGCATATCAACCGGCATACCACGCCCGTTGTCGCGAATGGTGGCAGAACCGTCCGGATTGAGGACAACTTCCGTCTTATCGCAATAGCCGGCAAGAGCCTCGTCAATTGCATTATCCAGAACTTCGTAAATCATGTGATGAAGACCGGAGCCGTCATCCGTATCACCAATATACATGCCGGGGCGTTTGCGTACGGCGTCAAGCCCCTTTAATACTTTAATGGAATCGGCATTATATTCCTGTTCGCCTTTGATAATTTCTTCTTCTGTAAATTCAGCCATTATAACCTCTATATTCAAAATTAAGCTTCCCTGAATATAGCACAATCTCTTTTTTTACCAAGTGAAATTTGCAATTTTGCCCAATTTATCAACAAATATTTTCAAAAAATAGCGGTTTAAAAATGAAAAAAATCCCTCTTTCGGTAGAAAAAGGGATTCGGAATGGAATATGCTCAATAAAGATTATTTTGCAACTTCAGGAGCAGGCTGTGAAGCGTGTTCTCCTTCGTGTTGAGGTTGCGGCTTCGGTTGGTGTTTCCCACCGAAATTTTCACCTTTTTTGTGCTCTTTGGCAAATTTATCCCCTTTGTCACGCGGTTCATCTTTACCGTTTCTGTCAAATCCTTCATGACGGAAAGGTTTTCCGGCAAAAGAGATGCCTCTGTTTGCACCATCCGTGTTGATGATGATAACGGTGCCGCTTTGTCCGTCAATTACTCCGGGCATCGGTTGTTGATCATGATGCTGAGCATTTGGAAGCGGACGAGGGCCTTTGTTTGGGCAACGGCAAGGATTTAATAAGCTGTCAAAGCCCATGCCGGCTAAAAAGATGATGATTAAGCCCAAAATTTTGAATACTTTTTTGTTACATTTGCAGCAACAACAGCAGTTGCCTTCGTTACAAGTGCAAGCTTCTTCGGTTTTCTCTTTCTTATCCATGGTAACCTCTTTCAATAGTTAGAATTAAATAAAAAACACCGGCTCAATGAGTCGGTGTGTAGCTGGGGCGAACGATGAGGCTCGAACTCACGACAACCGGTACCACAAACCGGGGCTCTACCAACTGAGCTACGTTCGCCATCGGCTTTTGCTCTTTTACAGATAATCTTTGATAAAGTCAAGCGAAAAAAAGTATAAAAATTTTTTCTCTTTATAACCAAAATTAACATTTTCTTTTCTTTTTTTATTTATTATACTCCTCACAAAAGGATTGGTGAAAGGATGAGAATAATAATGAGAACAGTTAAAACCCTTTATGTCGTACTGAGTTTTTTATGTTTAGCCATGGTAAAACAGGCAACCGCGGGGACATCCTCCATTGTGATTGATGCGCAGAGCGGGAACGTGCTTTATGCAGACCATGCCGATGAATTGCGTTATCCGGCTTCTCTCACCAAATTGATGACCTTATATATTACCTTTAACGCCTTGGAAAGCGGTAAGCTCAAATTTACGGATAAATTAAAGGTTTCACAAACGGCAGCGTCACGCTCTCCGTCAAAACTGGGGGTACGGCCCGGAACTTATATTGATGTTAAAACGGCTGTGCAGGCCTTGATTGTGAAATCCGCAAATGACTGTGCAACGGTTTTGGCTGAGGCATTTAGCCCGAGTGAAGCGGAATTTGCAAAGTTGATGACTAAAACCGCACAAAAGCTGGGGATGAGACATACTACCTTTAAAAATGCTTCCGGTTTGCCGAATACCGCTCAAAAGACAACAGCCAGAGATTTGGCAATTTTGAGTGCGGCAATTTATCATCACTTCCCGCAATATTATCCTATGTTTTCCCTCAAGCAATTCAGTTATAACGGGATTACCTATAAAACACACAACTATTTGCTTAATGATTCTTTGGGGACGGACGGAATGAAGACCGGGTACACCGCGGCAGCCGGTTTCAACATTGTGACATCTGCTCAACAGGGGAAATATCGTGTGATTGCCGTTACTATGGGGCATAAGAGAGTTAAAGAACGTGATGATGATGTTTCTAAAATGATGGAACTTTCTTTGAAGCAGATTAAGAATAATCAAAAGGTTAATACTGCTGCCTTGAAGAGCTCCATTAACAGTTCTCTTAAGAGTAAGACCAAAACTGCGTATAACGCAACTTCCGGTAAATATCGCCGTTAAGGGAAAAGCATAGAATCTATGCCGAGTATTCATGCACATATTGTCGTTATAGACGGTCAACCGCATAGCGGAAGGAAAACGCTGGCGTTTGAGCTGGCATTGGCGTTGCTTTACAGTCAGCAGAAAACGGCCGTATTGTTGGAGCCGACATCGCCGATGTGTCAGGCTTTGCGACTCCGTAAAAGTAAGTATCCGAATTTGCCGACACCGGAAGTTATCAGCCGTCTGGATTTTTATAGCAATGCAGAGCGGTTTGATGCGATTATCTTGCCGGAAGCCGGTGCTGTGGACGAGCTTTCAATTACGGCGTCTACGTTTATTACGTTGTTGGATGCCAATAAAAAGAGATTAAAAGATTTTGTGAACGGCAAGGCTTACATCAATGATGTGTGGGAGCTGAAAAAGAAAATTGCCGCAACATACGGGCATGGACTTAATTGGATTGTGTGTGAAAATAATCTGAGCGGAAAAGCCAAGGCAACGTCTCTCCCGGAATTGGGAACGATGGCTAAAATGTACGGCTTTCGGGTAGCGCCGATGTTGAACCGTCGCCAAGCATATCTTAGCCTGGCAGAGGGATGTTCCGCACAAGATAAAAGTGAGGCGGTGCTTAAAAGTCAGATGACATACGAAGATATTTGCGCTAAACGAGAGATTATAAAACTTGCAGAATTCATCTTCAATTCATAAATAATCTTTACAAGAAAAGCTTTTTGTTTTATGTTAACCCCCAAACGACGAAAGTCGCTCATTTAGAGGAATAAAAATGATACAGATAATCAAAACAAAACCTTATACCGATCAAAAAATGGGGACGGCAGGCTTGCGTAAAAAAACGAAAGTGGCTATGCAACCCAATTATTTAGAAAATTTCTTACAGAGTATTTTTAATACCATACCCAATCTCCACGAAAAATCCTTTCTGGTGGGTGGGGACGGCAGATTTTTCAATAAAGAGGCTATTCAGAAAATTATCAAAATTGCGGTGGCTAACGGTGTGAAAAAACTTTATGTGGGGCAGGGGGGATTGGTTTCTACACCGGCCGGTTCTCACATTATTTTGAGCAAGAAATTAGACGGTGGTTTTGTGCTTTCCGCTTCGCATAATCCCGGGGGTGAAAACGGGGACTTCGGTGTGAAGTATGCCACAGCTACGGGCGGACAATGTCAGCCGGATGAAAGCGCGGCAATTTATGCCGAAACCGTTAAAATCAGCGAATACAAAATTGCGGATTGTGCGGATTTTGATTTATCCGTTTTGACGACGTACCATTGCGAAAATACGGAAATTGAAGTGATTGATCCGTATAAAGATTACATCGAGTTGATGAGCAATATTTTTGATTTTGGAGTTATTCGCAAATTATTGACATCTGATTTTCGGTTTGTGTTTGATGCTATGCATGGGGTGACAGGGCCGTATGCTCATCGGATTTTTGAAGATATTTTGGGTGCTCCGCAAGGAACGGTGATGAACGGAAATCCGTTGGAGGATTTTGGTGGGTTGCATCCGGACCCGAATCTGATTTATGCAAAACATTTGGTGGCTCTGATGGCATCTGAGGCTGCACCGGATTTTGCTGCGGCAAATGACGGTGACGGTGACCGTAATATGATTTTAGGACGAAACTTTTTTGTAAATCCGAGTGATTGCTTGGCTATCCTTACCGAACATCATAAACTTATTCCGGCATATAAAAAAGGTATTAGAGGGGTGGCAAAGTCTGCGGCTACTTCTTTGGCGGTAAAGCGTGTGGCTGAAGATTTGAAAATAGGGTATTATGAAGTGCCGACCGGGTGGAAGTATTTTATTCATCTGATGGATTCTGACCGGATTACGTTTTGCGGGGAAGAAAGCTTTGGTGCCGGGGCATCGTATATCCGTGAAAAAGACGGTATCTGGGCTGTTCTGTTTTGGTTGAGTATTATTGCTCACACCCATCAATCCGTGCAGGAAATAGCTTTGTCACATTGGAAAAAATATGGTAGAAGCTACTATCTACGGCATGATTATGAGGGAATTCCGCAAGAGGCAGCCGATAAAATGATGGCTGATTTGGAAGCCTCTTTGCCGACACTTAAAGGAAAAACTTTTGAAGGGTTTACCGTGCGTGATGCCGAGCCGTTTGTGTATCATGATCCGGTGGATAAATCTTCCACCAAAAACGGCTTGATTGTGCATTTTACGGACGGGTCTCGCTTGGTTTACCGTTTGTCCGGTACCGGAACGAACGGAGCAACGCTTCGGACTTATCTGGAACGTTATGTTACGGATGATTTGTTGGAAGATGCACACGATATGCTTAAAGAGTTGGCTGTTGTTTCGCGTGAAATTTCACAAGTCGGCAAATATACCGGCAAGGAAAAACCGGATATTATCACTTAGGGACGGACTATGTTTGGAAATGAAGATATAAGACCGGATAAGATACTGGAACACCGCTTACTGTTGTTGGTTTTGATTTTGACGCTGACCATTGTCAGCATCGGTTTCCTCTTTGCTTATCCGATGTATCTTCGTCCGGTGATCTTGTCGGTGTTTGTGTTGATAACACTGAGTATTTTGATCACGATAAAAATTTTACAATCCGGAGAAACCGCAATTCTTTACGGTGGGCTGGCAAATGAAATTTTGAAGAATCGCAAAATCTGTTATACCATTGTGAATATGGACGGGAAAACCGTGATCCAAAATGAGTTGGCAAAAGATTTTTTGAAAAAACAACCGATCTTGAGTTTTTTGGAACAACATCTGGTTGAGGGGGAAGGTAACCGGCTTAAATTAAAACAGCTGGAAACGGCGGCAAAGCACCTGAAAGAAGAAAGGGTGGAATGTGCGTTGCGGTTTGATATGAAGACGGTCTTTTCCGGTGTGGAGTGGTATCGGGTAACGCTACGGCCGATTAGTCTTAATAAAAAAATGGCGGAAGATATCAAGCACACCTCTGCTTTTGACCTGAAATACAATGTTTATCTTTTGTGGAGCTTTGAAAATATCACGGCGGAAAAACTGATTGATGATACTTTCCAGGAAGAAAAAAGTGATTTTTATAACTTTTTGCATTATATGCCGGTGGGGATTTTTGTGATCAACAAGCAGAACAAAATTACCTATGTTAACCAGACGTTTTGTATGATGTTGAACACGCCGCAAGAGAAAATTTTGGATAGAAAAATTGATGATTTTCTGTTTGAAATTACGGATACGGTGCAAAATCTGCCTAATGGCGGACGGCAATATATCGGCTACTTGAACGGTGAGAAAAAAAGAGAGTATCTGGTGAAGATGGACTGTTTCAAAGACGGGGCGGATATGCGCTCCCGTGGGACGGTTATCGGCAGTATTCCGACTGATGCAAGCCTGAAACAAGCATATACGGATACGACGGCAGAGGCGAACAGTATTTTCAATTTCTCGCCGTTTGGAATTATGCTGTTGGATTTGGATTTGGTGATTAAACGGGTTAATCAGCACTTTATTGATATTTTAGGTGTGCCGTCGGCTTCGCAACTGTTGAATAACTATCTGATGAATTATCTTGATGAAGACAGCGTGCTTAAAGTGAAACGGCAGGTTAAAACGTTTGTGACGGAAGAAAGTAATTTAACTCCGGCATATTTTGACCTGAATATTAAAGATAAAAATCGGGTGAAAATGTTGCGGCTTTATATCTGCCCGCTGTTTTCTTCGTTGGTACAATCTAGGGAGAATCTTAAAGGAATCGTGCTGTTTTGTTTGGATACGACAGAGCAGAAAAATCTGGAAACACAATTTGCCCAGGCGCAGAAAATGCAGGCTATGGGGCAGTTGGCCGGTGGGGTGGCACACGATTTCAACAACTTGTTGACGGCCATGATCGGTTTTTGTGATTTGCTATTGCAGAATCACAGTAAATATGATTCCTCTTATCCGGATTTGATTGAAATTAAGAAAAATGCGACTTGTGCTGCGGCTTTGGTAAAACAGTTGTTGCAATTTTCCAAAAAACAACCGTTACAGCCGGAACTCAATAATATTACGGATATTTTGGTGGACTTCCTGCCCTTGTTGAAACGGGCTGTCGGGGAGCAGATTGATTTGAAATTCCGTCATGGTGAGAATCTGGATTATGTGTGGGTGGACAAAGTGCAGCTGTTGCAAGTGGTGCTGAACTTATGTGTGAATGCGCGCGATGCTATGGATAAAAAGGGGACATTGACAATTTCTACCCAGATGGAAACGCTGTTGGAACCGTATCAGTTTGGGGCAGAAGTTATTGATAAGGGAACGTTTGTGCGGATGGATATTACCGATACGGGGTGTGGTATTCCGCTGGAAAATATGTCGCGTATATTTGAGCCGTTTTTCTCTACCAAACAGAATGTGGTGGGCTCCGGTACCGGGTTGGGGTTGGCGACGGTGTACGGAATTGTGCGTCAGATGGACGGCTTTATTAAAGTTAAAAGTACACTCAATGTCGGGACGACGTTCTCGGTTTATCTGCCGGCACATCAGCCGGATCCGGCAATGCTGACCAAGAAAAACGATGAAAATCTCTCGTTTAAGCGGACACTCAAAGATAAGCGCGGTCATGCCGTTTTGACGCCGGTTACCTTGAAACTTCCGGAAGATCATGAAAAAGTTGTGTTGGGTTTGAGCCTTTCCGAAACGCCGAACCAGGTTCCCGAAAATGTGGAAAATATCCGTATTTTGATGGTGGATGATGAAAATTCGGTGCGGACGTTTGCAATGAAAGCTTTGCGGAAAAAGGGGTATGAGGTTGTCGGATGCAATTCTGCCGAAAATGCGTTGGATACGTTGAAAACCGATACAAATTTCCAGCTGATGATTACCGATATGGTGATGCCGGGATTAAACGGGGTGGAATTGGCAACGCGTGTGGTGGATATTATTCCGGATATTAAAATTATTTTGGCTTCGGGATATTCGGAGGACATCTTAAAAGGTGAGTTCAATAATATTGAGAGTTTGTCCTTTATTCCGAAACCGTTTAGCTTGAACGACTTAACCAAAAAAGTTTATGAGGTACTAAAATCATAATGAAAGCCGCATACAATAATAAGACAGGGCAGTATAAACTTAAATTTCCGCCAAAGCCGTATTTGGGGGAAGAAGATTTTTGGGTGACCTCATGCAATGAAAATGCATATCGGGCTGTGAAACTCTGGCCGAATTGGCAACATTTTGCTTTAAATATTTTCGGGCCGGTGAGTTCCGGTAAAACGCATTTGGCACATATCTGGGTGCGGCGGATTCAGCAGATGCTTCCGCGACCGATACAAATTCCGATTTTGCCGGCGCACAGCGTGAATATGAAAAATTTGAATAAACTGGTGAACGACTATCCGTATTTGGTGATTGATAATTTTGATGCTTGCGTGAATGAAGAAGCGTTCTTTCACCTTTATAATTTTTATAATGTACCGGAGAGGGCGTTGTTGTTTATTTCCGAAAGACCTTTGGCCAAACTCGGGATAAAATTACCGGATTTGCGGTCACGTTTGAGCACTATTCCGCAGGCGGAGATTTTCCCGCCGGATGATGAAATGTTGACGGCCTTGGTGGCAAAGTTGTTTAATGATTGTCAGATTGTGATTTCACAGGAAATTTTGGAGTATATCCTTTTCCATGTGGAGCGCTCATTTAGTTATATCTCTCGGTTAGTGGCGGAAATTGATGATATTTCCTGGACACTGGGACGGGCTGTTACGATCCCTATGGTGCGGACGGCTATTCGTAATATTGAGAGAGGTCAACAGTTGGAATTGTTTGTATGAGTACGCACTACGATAAAGCAGTCAACGGATGGATTATTTTAGACAAGCCACAAGGAGTGGGGTCTAATCAGGTTTTGAGAAAAATACAATATTTGTTGCGAGCCAAAAAAGCCGGCCATATCGGTACGTTGGATCCGTTTGCAAGCGGGGTGTTGCCGATGGCTTTCGGAGAGGCGACAAAACTTATTCCGTATTTGGAAAATGCCGGGAAAACGTACGAATTTACTTTACGTTTCGGGGAAGCAACAACTACGGATGATACTGAGGGAGAAGTTTGTGCAACTTCGGAAGTTCTGCCGAGCCGGGAAGAATTGGAAGCGGTGTTGGAGCGGTTTCGGGGGGATATTATGCAGATACCGCCAAAGTTTTCGGCTATTCATGTGAATGGACAACGGGCGTATAAACTGGCACGGCAACAAGGGGATTTTTCTATGCCGGAAAGGGCTGTTCATATTTCCGAATTGAAGCTTTTGACTTATCATAAAGCGGAAAAAAGTGCTGATTTTTCGGTGAGTTGTTCAAAAGGAACGTATGTGCGAACATTGGGTAAAGATATTGCTGAAGCGGTGGGGAGTTGCGGACATCTGACGCGGTTAAGACGCACAAAAAACGGGATTTTTAGCTTAGATGATACGATTTTACTGGAAAATTTAAAAAATGTTGTGTATAAGGGTTGCGAGGATTCGATAATCCTACCGGTTGAAACGTTTCTGTGCGACATCACGGTTATTGCTTTGACTGAGGGAGAATCCTTAAAGCTTAAAAGCGGACAGGCAATTGAAAGCAGGGAAAATATTTCCTTTGAAAAGGTTGCTGCCGCGTGCTTTGAAAATAAACTTATAGCCTTGGTCGAGTATAAAGACGGAATGCTTTATCCGACTCGGGTTTTTAATCTTTAATTGAATAAAAAAGGAAAAAAAGATGTCGATTACAAATGAAAAAAAACAAGAACTTATTGCTCAATACGGAACTAAAGAGGGTGACACCGGTTCACCGGAAGTTCAGATCGCTATTTGGACATATCGTATCAATGCGCTGATTGAACACTTCAACACCCACAAAAAAGATCTGCACTCCCGCTTAGGGTTGATGAAGATGGTTAGTCGCCGTCGTCACTTGTTGGATCACTTGAAGTCCACCAGTGAAGAAAGATATCAAGCATTGATTAAGAAATTAGATTTACGTAAGTAATGTTTGAGACAAATAGCGGGGCAATGGGGCTCCGCTATTTGCAAAATCCTAGCATTTTGTTAGGTGAGGTATTTTATAGGAAAGGTAAAAAATATGGTAAATTGGAATGTGTGCCGCAAAGAAATGGAATGGGGCGGTCGCAAATTAGTTTTAGAAACAGGAAAGATTGCTAAGCAGGCTACCGGTGCAGTTTATGCATCATACGGTGATACGGTTGTGGTTGCAACAGTGGTTGCCGCAAAGGAAGCTAAGGCTGATCAAGATTTCTTCCCGTTGACAGTCAACTATCAGGAAAAGTATTATGCAACCGGTAAAATCCCCGGGGGCTTTATGAAACGTGAAGGTAAACCTTCTGAACACGAAGTTTTGGTTTCCCGCTTGATAGATAGACCTATTCGCCCGTTGTTCCCAGATGCGTTTAAGAATGAAGTTCAGGTTGTTTGCACAACGATTGCCCACGATAAAAAGACCGATTCGGATATTTTGGCAATGGTTGCTGCTTCTGCGGCGTTGGCTATTTCCGGCATTCCGTTTTTAGGGCCTATCGGTGCGGCTAAAGTTGGTTATATCAACGGGGAAT
>CAYPIZ010000017.1:0-1174 GCA_964410935.1 uncultured Acetobacter sp.
AGACCTTTGTCTAATTATATCCACCAAAATTCAATGACAAAATAACTGTTTTCAATGGAAATCATAAGACTTATTTTTTATTATGCAAGATTTTTTTGTCAAATATGCAAAACATCCCGCTTTTGAGGCGGGATGTTCGCTTTTCGCGCTTTTTAGTTACCACAGCGAAACACATATTTTCGTATGTGAGAGTTATAAGGGAATGGAAATGAGTACCCTCAAGCCTCCTAACTCACTGTCACTTAATTCTATTTTTCCACCGTGCGAGGTGATGATGTCGCGTGCAATTGATAAGCCGAGGCCGACACCACCGGTTTCTTTGTTGCGGGATTCATCTATGCGATAAAAAGCTTTGAAGACATCTTCCCGCTTGTCGGCAGGAATCCCCGGGCCGTCATCATCAACGGTAATCTCTAATTTAGAGTTGTTACTCTCTAAGGCAACGGCAATCGTCTTGCCATAATTAAAGGCATTGGAAATAATGTTGGTTATAGCGCGCTTTAAGGCTTGCTCCCGCCCTTGGATGGCGCTAACCTGATCATTCGTAGAATAACGAATCATGGCTTTGGTGTTACGGAATTTGTTAATAATGCTCAAAATCAGCTCATTCATATCAACAAAGGAGTTCTTTTCACTCCCCTCACCGGAAACAAAGGCTAAATAACCATCCAACATTTTTTCCATCTCGGAAATATCTTCGATAAATTCTTTGTTGTCCGGATTGTCCGGAAGCATGGCTAATTGCAAGCGCATGCGTGTTAGCGGTGTGCGTAAATCATGCGAAACACCGGCTAACATTTGTGTCCGCTCGGAAATTTGCTTTTGAATACGCTCTTTCATCTTGATGAATGCTAACCCCGCTTTGCGTACTTCCGAAGAACCATACGGCTTAAACGGCGTGTTGATACCTTTACCAAAGTCCTCGGCAACTTGTGCTAACGTTGCAATAGAGCGGGCTTGAATGCGCAAGAATAATGTCGCAACAATAAACAGGAGTAAAGAAGTCCCGATCATCCAGGCCACAAAGCCGAAGATTGACGTGCTGAAAATGTTTTTGGTTTGTGCCGTAAAGCGGTATAAAACATTGGGCATTTCAGCTAAAACGACCACGTTGTCGCGCCCGTTTTCAAGGTAAACGGAAGTTATAGCTTCCGGAAAACGTTCATGTAAAGAA
>CAYPIZ010000017.1:1274-4153 GCA_964410935.1 uncultured Acetobacter sp.
GGAATAAATATTAAAAGCATCGTCCTGAAAAATAAAGTATTCGGGAAAAACTTTATTTTAATATACTGGATCATTCGCTCTATCTTATCCGGAAATCTAATATGCATAACATACTCCTTTTATTCAGAAATTAACATATATCCCTTGCCACGAACGGTTTGTAAGTAGTGGGGATTTTTTGTATCGGTTTCAATCTTCTTCCTAAGTCTTGTGATCTGTACATCGACCGTACGCAGATTTTCAACAACACCTAAAAGCTCTGCCAATTCATCCCGTGTATGGACTTCCCCCGGTTTTGAACCCAAAAAGTTCAGAAGTGTTCTTTCAACAGGGGTGATGTGTATGATATCTCCATTCTTGGAGAGAAGTTTCCCTTTGCTCAAATCATAAGTACTTTCAGCAAAAATTAATTTAGTTGACTGTTCCTTGTTGCGTTGTGTCCTCTTCAAAATATTATTGATACGCAGCACAAGTTCTTTGGGCTCAAAAGGCTTGGCGACGTAATCATCCGCACCAATTTCCAGCCCCGAAATACGATCTGTTGCTTCACCCATTGCCGTCAATAAAATAACGGGAGTTACATCCCCTCTTGAGCGGATCGTTTTTAAAAACTCTGTTCCAGTTATTTTGGGCATCATGATGTCTAAAATGAGAATGTCAAATTTATAGATGGAGAGAAAATCTTCAGCTTCCATTGCATCTTTGGCCACAGAAACAAGAAACCCCTGTTCACGTAAATAACGTTGCAAGAGGCTTCTCAAACGAGTGTCATCATCAATGACCAATATATGCTTTTGTGAGTCTGTCATACATTATTTCTTTTTATTTGCATTTGCTTTCTTAGGAGCAGCTTTGGATGCTGCCTTAGATTGTTCTTTTGTAGTAGCTTGCTCAGAGAGCTTTATATTCTCACTTTTGATGTAGGCTAAGCTCTTTTCAAAGTATTGATATCCTGTGATAAACGTTAAAACGCCAGCAACCCAGAGCAATAGTTCGCCGAGAGTTCCCCAAATCCACCAACCTTTAAAGAAAATCATAGAGAGAGCTGTCATCTGAAAACCTGTTTTCCATTTTGCAAGGCGTGTAACCGGTAAGCCGACATTAACTTCTCTCAAAAACTCTCTCAATCCGGAAACCAATAATTCCCGACATAAAATAACAAAAACAGGAATAAAGCTAATTTTATGAATGATTGGGACAATTTCACCGTTAATTGAAACTTGTTTTGTTAAAAAAACGACTAAAGCTGTTGCAACAAGAAGTTTGTCCGCAATAGGATCAAGCAGGCGACCAAATGCAGAAACTTCTCCTCTTGCTCGTGCTAATTTGCCGTCATAATAATCCGTAATGGATGCAGCAATAAATAAAATACCAGAAATATAATTAATAAAACATTCATTCAAATATGCTGAAAGAAAAATCAACGGGATAACAGCTATTCTTGAAATTGTAAGTAAGTTAGGTAAGTTATACACGACCCTCTCCTTGTGATAATATTGAGTTCAATTTGAATGTTATGATAATCTTTTTTTTTATTTATGGAAGTAATTATAAATGTTTTCAGCCGTTTTTTTACTAATTCCTGAAATTTTACTTATATCTTCTATGGAGGCCTCCTTGATTGCTGCTACAGAGCCAAAATGATTTAATAATTCCCGCTTTCTTTTTTCTCCTATTCCATCTATGTCATTAAGTGATGATTTTGTTATTGCCTTCTCGCGTTTTTTTCGATGTGTCCCGATAGCAAACCGATGTGCTTCATCTCTTAGATTTTGCAAATAAAAGGCAATGGAGGACCGATAAGGCAAGGCAAAACTTTCTTTCCCGATCTGATGATAAAATTCTTTTCCGGCATTACGTTCCGGGCCTTTGGAAATGGCAATGATATGTATTTTACTTAAATCATAATTTTGAAGACATTCGTGAACGGCATGTAATTGCCCTAATCCACCGTCTAACAAGATAACATCCGGACGATTTTCTTCAGTCATTTTTTCAAAACGTCTGGTTAAAACTTCCTTCATCATGGCAAAGTCATCATTGGTAATATTGGGATCTTTTATGTTGAATGTTCTATAAGATTTTTTATCAAATCCTTCTGGAGTGGCGACAATCATTGCTCCAACAGCATAACTTCCTTGATTGTGAGAGTTGTCATATACTTCGATTCGTTTAGGAATAGAGGGTAAACTGAAATATTGTTGCATTTCCTCTAAAAGGGCGCGAGTACTCTTGTGCTCGGATATATATCTGTCTAAAGCCGCTAGTGCGTTTTTTTTCGCATTCTCTATCAGTTTATATTTATCACCTTTGGTAAAATAGCGAATATCAACATTAAGAGCTTCCTCAAAAAAAGTTTTATTTTCTAAAATTTCAGAAATATAAATTTCTTTGGGAATGAGGTGTTCAGCATAGAAACTCCCCAAAAAAGCATCTAAAACTTCCGTAACATCTGTATCTTCTGTTTGTTTAATGAAATAGGGTGCGTTTCCACAGTTCTGCCCCCCACGAATAAAGAAAATCTCAATGCAAAACCAATTATTTCTTTGAGCAATGGCAATGATGTCCACCGATTTTAAACCAGCGTACTCTAAATTGGCATGATTTTGAATATTGGTTAATGCTTTTATTCTATCACGAAAAATAAGCGCTTTTTCATAATCTTGATTTTGGCTGGCTTGTTGCATTTTCTTAGAAAGATTTTCTTGTATTGAAATATCTTTACCTTCCAAAAAAGAAACAACATCCTTTACAGCATCATTGTAATCTATCTTATCTATTTTACCACAACAAGGTGCTGAACAACGTTTAATCTGATAAAGTAAGCAAGGGCGCTCTCTATTTTGAAAAGCACTATTGCGACAACTTCGTAACATAAA
>CAYPIZ010000017.1:4253-9678 GCA_964410935.1 uncultured Acetobacter sp.
CATTTTTTTGCCTGATATTCCGGTTTTAAAAGGTAGAAATCAGCAAAAGGTGTCGGATTGTAGTATTTTTGTATAATATCAGGAGCAATCTGTTGTACAAAGATAGCCTGATCCCGATTCTTATAGTAATTATTCCAATAAATTCCTCCGTAGATAAATTTGGGTTTATATGCAATTGTCAAGTCTGTTAAATTAGGATGAGGTGGAAACCCCATTTCTTCAGCAGCAATATCAATATGCCCTAATATGGACCAGTAATAATAAGGGTCCTTGCTCATAATCGATTGGTTTCCAAGGAAACTACTTATAACATAATCACAAGGGGTAATATTTTTTGCTAAATATGTTGCAAAGCCTCTATCCTGCGATCGAGCTGCAAGATACTTCGGAACGGATATGTAAGAATAAAAAACGCCTAAAACAAGTGCAATGTAAATAAAACAAATGTTTTTTTGCTGTAATTTATCTATCAATTTGCTATTTAGACAACATATATAAATCATCAAAGGAAGCATGTAATAGGGGGAAATTGAAAAATAAAAACTTCTCAAAATCAGCTCAATAATAAAAAGAATGCTTGTAATTCGGAAAATAATATCCGAGGTTTTCCAAAAACAAACTACGCTCAAACAGGATAAGACACCTGAAACCCAAAGTAAATTGTGGTCCGCTACAGCTATTTTATAGTTTCCGTAATATTTTTGCATAAGAACATTGAAGGGATAATTGGATTTCCAATAAACTTCTAAAGCATCTGCTGAATACAGTAGAGCAACAAATAAAAGCAATCCGCAGAAAGGGAGCAACAAAGCATATAAAATGTCAATTATAGGAGTTTTTTTCTGATAAAATACAAATAAACTTATTCCGCCTAACATGGCTAAAATAACTAAAATCTTTTGAGTGAAAAGAAAAGATATAAAAAAGGAGATAAAGCTTAAAACAAGTGACTTAAGTTCACTTTCTTTCCAATAAGAAAACAAAAAATATAACCCGACAGCAAAGAACAAAGCCATAAAAGTATCCGGATTAAAGTTAAAGCAAAACACATAAAAGGATGGCGGACATAATACTATTAAGCTACATAAAGAAGCTAAGCTTGAAGCAAAAAAATGTCGGCAGATTTTATAGACAACAAAGAATGTAGCAATTCCTCCACATATTCCTATTGCATGGGCAACATCAAGTAGATGTAATAAGTTTGAAAAATGAATTATAAAGGGAGAGAACAAGTACCACAAAAGAGGATTGTGATGCTGAAAAAAATCCCGATAGGGGACTTTCCCCATTGCCACCAACCATGAAGCGTGTAAATGTTCCACGTTATCTCCGTTTCCCGTTTCAGTGAAAAAAACAGTCCAGACAGCAAAGCCGATTCCGTAAAAGAGAAGTAAAAACGCCATCAAAAAAGCCGTTTGTGTGAAAAAATCAGTTTTTTTAGAGACAATATTATTTTTCATCATCTTTTCCTTGGGGTATCTTATCCAAAGCATGGCAGTAAGCATAAACAGGACATCTACCACACTCCGGATGTTGAGCTTTGCAAATATATCGCCCAAATAAAACTAACCAGTGGTTTGTGTTAATAACAAGTTCTTCCGGTAATGCTCTCAATAGATCCTGTTCTACAGCTAAGGGTGTTTTACCGTCGCTAAAGTCTAACCTATGTGAAACACGCATAACATGCGTATCTACTGCCAGAGCAGGCTTCTTATACCACACATTGAGTACCACGTTAGCGGTTTTTCTGCCAACTCCGGCCAAACTTTCCAATTCTTCATGTGTCTCGGGGACAACCCCATCAAATCGTTCTATAAGATCATGACTTAGAGAAATAATGTTTTTAGCCTTATTGTTGAACAAACCGATAGTACGGATATGTGAAATCAGTTTCTTTTCTCCTAACTTCAACATCTTTTTTGGAGTATCTGCTATTTTGAATAAAGTTTCAGTAGCCTTGTTAACTCCTTTATCGGTTGTTTGGGCAGAAAGGACAACTGCCACCAGGAGTGTATATGCATTTACATAATTGAGTTCACAACGAGGATTAGGATCTTCTTTTTGAAAGATCTTCATTATTTCTAATATTTCCGCCTTGGATCTCATATATCACCCTTAGGCTTTAACGCCACCGGCTCCTGCAGCTTTAGGCGCATCCGCGTCTAAAGGCCACCGTGGACGAGGTTTAAAATCAAGAGAACTGGTGAAACCTTTTCTAAATCTCTCCAAACCGGCCCAAGCAACCATAACTCCATTATCTGTGCAAAAACGAATCGGTGGAGCAGCAAAAATAAGATTATTTTTATCAGCCAACTTTTGTAATTTTGATCGCAAATACCCGTTAGCAGCAACACCGCCGGAAACGACCAAGTGTTTTCCGTTCGGATAGTGTTGCTTAAAATACTCTATAGCCAAAGTCAACTTGCGTACCAAACAATCTGTTGCTGTATATTGAAAACAAGCACAAATATCTGCAACATCTTGCTTTGGGATTTCTGCATGTGCAATATCACCGTCTGGGGCATAAGTTTCTACAATTTTTCGAACGGCAGTTTTCAGACCGGAAAAAGATAAGTTACAGTCATGAGATGCTATCAATGGGCGAGGCAATGAAAATCTTTTTTCATCTCCGCTTGCGGCCATCTTTTCCACAGCCGGTCCGCCAGGGTATCCTAGACCAAGCATTTTAGCCACTTTATCAAAAGCTTCTCCGGCGGCATCATCAATTGTCGTGCCTAGTCGTTCATATTTATCCACATCTTTAACAACTAAAATTTGGCAATGTCCTCCAGAAACCAGCAATAACAAATACGGAAATTCAACATCGTTTGTTATGCGGGCGGCAAGGGCGTGTCCTTCAAGATGATTAACTGCCACAAACGGTTTATTGAGTGCGATAGACAGGGCTTTTGCCGTCATCACACCAACAATTACGCCTCCAATCAGTCCAGGACCAGCAGAAGCTGCAATTGCGTCAACGTCGCTCAGTTTCACGCCGCTACGTGTCAGACATTGCTCCAAAATATCATCAATGTGTTCCAAATGGGATCTGGCAGCAATCTCCGGTACGACACCACCAAAAGCATGATGTTCTTCTTGTGAAAGGAGGGCTTCTCCAAGTATTTCTTTCTTTTCGTTCACCAGGGCAGCCGCCGTTTCATCGCAACTACTCTCTATTCCTAAAACTATCATCTTGCGTATCCAAAAATATTGAAGTTTATTTTTTTATTTTATAAACTATATTTCAAAGAATGCAAACAACTATTGTATGAGGAGCGCAAAAATGTCTGAAAAAGTGCAAAATCTTCCTAAAAAACAAAATGATAAACGGATATTTAAGTGGGCAGGGGCCGTTCTGTTGATTGCCCTGCTTGAATGCGGAGGAATTTTTGCAGCTGTCCAAATTGGGGAATATAAAAATCAGGCAAAACAAAAAGAAATCCAAAATTTACGTACCTCACTGGAAAATCAGTATCAAAAGATAAATTCACTGGATAAATTTTCTGCCGATATTACAGAAAATACACAACGAATTGTGCAACTTTCTGATATTGTAACTTTGTTAGGGACAAATATCACCAATATAAAAGAGTATTTAACGGCTAATGATGTGGTTCGATTGCAACAAAGGGTTGATGTAATGGATCATAAAGTGAAAGTCTTGGAAGAAACACAAAATAGGGAGGCTTTGGCTCTTGCGGTTGCTTTAATTATCAAAGAAAATGCACTTTATCACCGCCCTTTTACCAAAGAAGTTGATATCTTGCAAAAATTGAAAGCTGCTCCGTCTGAGCAAGTCAATACGCTTGTAGAGTTAAAAGATACGGCAATCCCCTCGGATGATCAACTCATTACGTCTTATCGGGAGATTGCTCAAAATTTCAGTTTTAAGTCTGCCCAGCCCGGTAAAGATAAATCCAAAGACAGAAATACTGTTTCCAAAAGCATTGATATGATCAAAGACACGGTTGCCGGTATCAATTTTGAAAAAGTAATTGTCCTCAAAAAAGATAAAAAAACGGATGAACAGAAACTCCTTCTGACAACACTGGAAAGCTTGGTGGAAGCTCACAATTTTGCCGAAGCATTGCGTTTTATAGAACACAACGCTCCATTGGTTGCTGTATCAAATCAGGCTTTTGAAGATTGGCAGCAACAAGTCCGTACTAAGATACGTTTTGACGAAGCTGTTTCTAATATCATTGCATCAGAGCTAGGGGCTCTTAAGGAAGATATTGCCCAAGATAAAACAATTTTACCAAATACGTCTGTTGAGGAACTTGTAAATGATTAAATCTATCTTAAAAGCTTTCATTGTTCTGGTCTGCCTTGGTGGAATTGCCTCGCTGATTTCCGGTGATGACGGGATTATCGTTCTCAAAGTACAAAATCAAGTGTGTGCGATGTCATATATAAAGTTCAGTCTTATTCTGTTTTTTCTGTTTGTGGTTTGGAGCGTACTGGCAAAAGGCTGGAATGCGCTTATTTCCCTGCTGAAAAATGATGTTTTAATTTCCAACCACGCGTTCAATAGTGAAAAAGAATCGATAGAGATTATCTCTGCCGGAGAGAAAGATAAGATTGTTTTAAGTCGTAATCAATTTGATGAAGCCGCTATTTTGATTGTCAAGGCAATGGGGGCAATCACTTCCGGCATTATGAATGATGCACGACAACATCTCACCAAATTAAAAGAAATCATCGGTGACGATGCCATTATTGACCTCTTGATGTTGAAGATTTATAAAGGGGAGAAAAATTTTGATAAAATGGAACAATTATCGCAATCATTGATGAAAAATGAAGATATCCAACTGGTTGGGATGAAGGCTGCTCTTGAAGCACAGATGGAAAAGAAAGAATTTACTGAAGCCCTTAAAACGGTTAATCAGGCATTTGAAGTTCGTCAGGATTTATATTGGGTTATCGGGAGTGCCTTTTTACTTCGGGCAAAAAATAATGACTGGCTCGGTGCGTTGGAAGTTCTGGAAACCGGTATAGAAAAGGGTCTCACGCCACCACAAAAAGCCTCACGTTTGCGGGCGGTAGCTTTGTATGAATTGGCAAAACAATCCGAACAGGACAAAACCAAATTCTTTAAGTTCATCACGCAATCCCTTAATGAAAATCCGAAATTTATTCCGGCAGCGTTGGATCTGGCGGATTATTACGTTAAAACGGATCATCAGATTCGCAAAGCGGAGAACGTGCTCTATCGCATGTGGTGTGAAAATCCGACATACGAGGTTATGCAAGCCTATCTCAACCTCTTTCCAAAGGATAGCCGACAAGAGAAAATTCAACGCATGGAAAAGCTTGCCGTTGTAAACACCAAGCGTCCGTCACTAAACAACTTGATGTTGGCTGAGCTTTATATCAAAGCAAAGAAATATGCCAAAGCCAAGACGGAGTGCCAAATTTTCTT
>CAYPIZ010000017.1:9778-11283 GCA_964410935.1 uncultured Acetobacter sp.
TTGTAAAATGTTTCAGCCAAGGCATTGCGGAAGAATGGGTCGCTGAGGATAGGGCAGTCTACCTTTGGGTAGAAAAGGAGTTAGGTTATGACCGTATGCAAATGGGCGGACAAGCCGGTATTATTGCCAACGCATTGGCTCTGCTCGGGATCAAACAGGTAATCGTGCACACAAATTCGCATCCGGAATTGCAAGCAAAACAGTTTTTGGATTTGGATAACCTTTACGGTTTTGATGAAGATGGAAAGTTGCAAAAAGCTTCCGGTATTGTTAGAAAATTAGATAATCCGCTTATTCACTGGATTATTGAGTTTGACAAGGGGGACTCGTTTACCTATGAGGGGCTTACTTTCACTTGCCCGAAGTCCAATCGTTTTATCGTTACGTATGACCCTCTAAATATGAAATTATCTGTAAATCAGAACTTTAGTCTGTATCTGGAGAAGCACGAAGTTCCGTATTTATTGCTTTCCGGTTTTCATCCGTTGTTAGAAAATAATGACGGGCTGCAGCGTATCAAAGACGTTATCCCGGAAATTCAGCTGTGGAAACGTGCGAATCGGGATATGATCACCCATCTGGAGGTTGCCTCCACCCAAGATAAAGTGATTCGTCGGGCAATTATGCATCAAGTAGCCCCATTGGCGGAATCTATCGGCTTAAATGAGCGTGAAACCATTGATGTGTTGGAAATTTTTGGCAGAGAAGAACTTTATCAACGCACGTTGAAAGAGCCGAACAGCTGCAACCTGTGTGATGCTTTGTTCTTTATCAAAGAGCAACTGAATGCCAAGCGCATACAACTTCACATGTTTGGGCTTTACCTCACCATTCAGGATGAGCGCTTTCCTTTCACACCGGAGCAGAATCTTAAAGGGATGATGACCGCGGCGGTTGTTTCCTCTTCAAAAGCTTTTAATGGGGAACTCACCAAATATGAAGATGTTTCTAAAACTTTAGGACAACCGGTTTCTGACCAAGGGTTAAAGGAGCTTACTGCCTTGGCAGAAAAGCTCGGCAAACCGGAACTCCTCACCACAGGGATGTGTGTTGTTGGGAAGAACATTATCACGGCCGTCCCCACCATATTGATTGATAAGCCGAAAACCCTTGTTGGCATGGGGGATACGATTTCTTCTGTATCATTGCTAGCCGGACGGTAAAAGCTTCATGAGAACAAAAAATACACCCGCTAAATGATTTTAGCGGGTGTTTGTATACTTAAGCCTGAATCAACCAGAGGATATGTATTTGTGTGTAATATGCTTGTCGGCTTAGGAAAGGAGATAGACCATACACCAACTGCTCGTATTAAATCCGGCTACGTTTACAGGAGGGAGATGAATTTTGATTCACCGGAGAAACACCTTCGCGCTTTTTTATCTCTATGCCTCGGGGATAAAACGCGCTGCAGTGCCATTTCACACAAGTAATAAACATATATCCTCTGGTCGTTTCATAAGCAGTGTATCACTGTTTATGAGAATAAAAATACACAAAATCAG
>CAYPIZ010000018.1:0-11212 GCA_964410935.1 uncultured Acetobacter sp.
TGTTTCTATTGTTAAAGAAGAAAAATGATGCAAACAGCCCTTTTAGATATTTTGGTTGAGGCTCTATACGATACGTTATCTCTGTTTCCGTATCTGTTTTTGACGTACCTCCTTATGGAATACCTGGAACACACAATGTCGCGACGGAGCCGGATTTATATCCGTAAAGCAAAAACCTATGGTCCTTTTGTCGGTGGCGTGTTGGGTATACTCCCTCAATGCGGATTCTCTGTTGTCGGGGCAAATCTCTATGCTACCGGATTGATTACCTTAGGTACAATGATGGCAGTCTTTCTATCCACTTCAGATGAAATGTTGCCTTTACTTATTTCCGGTGGTGTCGGTTCAAAAATTATCTTCCAAATTTTATCGTTTAAATTTCTATATGCGGTTGTTGCCGGTATATTGATAGATGCATACTTGCCGCAAAAAATTATCAAAAACAAAAATGATGTGGATATTGAGGCCTTTTGCCAGCGGGAAAATTGCAAGTGCGAAAATAAGGAAAATATGTTTTTATCCGCATTTAAGCATACCGAAAGAATTAGTATTTTGATTTTTGTTTTTTCTTTTGTTATCAATACGCTTTTCCTCTTTTGGCAAAAAGAAAGCATTATAGAAACATTAAGTACTTTGCCGATTGTCAATAAATTTATTGCAGCGGCTATTGGGCTGATCCCGAGTTGTTACCCCTCGGTCTTTTTAACGCAGTTATATTTGGAACACGCTATCGGTTTGGGGACACTTATCGCCGGTACATTGAGTAATGCCGGCTTGGGTTTCTTGGTCCTCTATCGGGTTAATGCCGATAAAGATGCTACGGCAAGAATTATGCTCTTGCTTTATGCAATCGGTGTGATTTGCGGCATTATAACGGAAATAATTACTTAATCTAAAGTGTAATTTTTTCTTAAAAGAGCTATCTCCGCGGCATAACCGCTCAGTTCATTTGGCGTTTCCAAATTTATTGGTAAGCCTTTAAGAGCCGGATGATTGATAAAACGAATAAGCCCCTCTTGGCCTAAACTACCAAAACCGATACGTTCATGCCTGTCTTTATGGGAGGCAAAAGGTGTCATGCTGTCGTTCAAGTGAATGGCGTGTAAACGATTGAGCCCGATGATCCTGTCAAATTCTTCCAAAACCTCATCTAGGTGATTGATAATATCATAGCCGGCAGAATAAACATGGCATGTATCCAAGCATACGCCTAACTTGTCCGGTGTGTTGATTTTGGTGCGCGATATAATCTCTGCTAATTCTTCAAAACGGGATCCGACTTCACTCCCTTTGCCGGACATTGTTTCTAAGAGAACTGTCGTATTTTTGGCCTCAGGCATAACGTCATCTAAAATTTCAACAATCTCAGGAATAGCCGTTTCCACACCTTGCCCAACATGTGATCCTGGGTGAAAATTATATAAATTATGCGGAATATTTTCCATCCGTCGCAAGTCATCAGCAAACACTTCTCGTGCAAACTCCCGAATGCTTTCATCTTTTGAACAGGGATTCAATGTATAAGGGGCATGTGCCACAATTTTACCGAAAGAGTTCGCTTTTGCCAAATCTAAAAATTCCGCCACATCCTTTGAGGATATATCTTTTGCAGCGCCACCTCTTGGATTCCTCAAGAAAAACTGAAATGTATTAGCTTGCAAGTTCAATGCTGTCTTCCCCATGGCTGTAAAACCACCGGAACTGGATAAATGACACCCTAAATATAGCATACTACCCTCTCTTTAAAATAACACAACGATCTATTCCACTTAAATCTTTAGCGATTTTTATGCAATTAAAATCGGATTTTTCAAAAATTTCTTTTACATCTTGAGCTTGATTGTACCCTACTTCCAATAACAAATAACCGTTATTTTTCAAAAAACGAGGGACAATAAGGGCCAATTCTCGATAACAGTCTAAACCGTCTTTTCCACCGTCTAAAGCCAAAAGCGGATCATAATTTTTAACTTCATCTTCTAATGTTTCAATATCACCACTCGGAATATAGGGCGGATTAGAAACCACCATGTCGACACTTTCTTCTTGCAGAGATAACTCTTTCCACGAAGAACAAATAAATTCCGTTTGAGGGCAAAGTCCAAGGCTTTTTGCATTTTCTTTGGCAACTTTCAACGCCTCGGTAGAAATATCAACACCGATTCCTTTAATGTGAGGACGTTCTTTTAATAAAGAAAGCAATATACAACCGGAGCCCGTTCCTAAATCTAGCAGGGTTAAATTTTTATTCTGTGGCAAAAGTGCAAGCGCATTTTCAACTAAGATCTCCGTATCCGGACGGGGGGATAAGACATTCCTTGTAACTTTGAAAGTTGCTTTATAAAATTCCCGCTCACCAATAATTTTATCGAGTGGTTCATGCTTTATCCGCCTATTTAAGCAATCTCGTGCGGCATTTTCTTCTTCCTGTGAATACTCCGGATACAGAGGTGCTGTATGCCGTAAAATAATTTCAGTCTCCAACCGTGGCGAGGGAATATGAGCCTCAATCAACGCAGAAATAATTGTGTCCTTCAAACTCATTATGCAGCCATAGCCTTTTTAACTTCTGCTGAAAGTTTTTCAAAAGCCTTTTTTTCAATCTGTCGTACGCGCTCGCGACTAATGTGATAAAAAGCCCCGATGTCATCAAGAGTGCAAGGTGTTTCGGTGAGCATACGCTTTTTAATAATATCTCTTTCCCGGGCATCCAATTTTTCCAGACATTTTGATAAAATCTGCGCTTTATAACGTTGTTCCTCCCGAGCAGCTAACTTTCCTTCAATGTTTTCCCGACAGTCAACCAGCATATCCATCTTTTCACGACCGTCTTCATCATCCCCTGCAATTGTATTCAAAGAACTATCACCGCCAATACGACGATTCATCTCGGTGACATCTTTTTCTTCAACCATGAGCTCTTGTGCAATTTTCTTGACGACAACAGGTTCTAATTCTTTATTCTCATAGATACCAAGTCTTGCCTTAATCCGATTCAAATTATAGAAAAGTCTTTTTTGAGCTGCAACCGTGCCAATTTTCACCAAAGACCAGGAACGAAGAACATAATCGTTAATTGCAGCCTTAATCCACCAAATGGCATAGGTTGCTAAACGAACTTTCTTATTCATATCAAACTTTTTTACTGCTTGCATAAGCCCAAGATTGGCTTCAGAAATCACATCAGACATGGGTAAACCGTACCGTCTGTAGGTGAGGGCTATCTTAGCGGCTAATCTAAGGTGTGAGGTAATAAGTTTTTGTGCAGAAGCTAAATCCCCCTTACTTTGAAAGTTCAGAATGAGCTGTTTTTCTTCATCTTCAGACAGTACCGGAAATTTTTTGATTTCGTCTAAATAAGTACTCAGACCATTATCCTCAACCACCATAGGTAGTTGAGGTTTATTATTGATAACGACCAAATTCTTATTTTCGCTCATCTCAGAATACCTCAGATATGCTTATTCGTACTCAAAGTAAATAGATTTAACTTTTTCTATTTTCGGATCTAAATTGATCACTCTTACTTTATAACCGTTCTCAGTCTTTGGCGTGACCAACAGATATAAATCTTTCACTTCTTTATTCTTGTTTTGATTTTTGCACAAAAGCATATTTTCTTCAATAACACCTTCATTGACCGCAACATCTGCAATAACATCGGAAACAGGTCTTTTTTCTTCCGTCTTATAAAAAGCAACGTTTTCCTTTTTGAAATTATTCAGATTATTTAAAATGAAATAACGCTGTCTACGAAACATCATGCCCATGTTAGCACTTTGATTCAAATATGTGGAAACAAACTCATGTGTCTTTTGCAGTAAAACTTCATCATTACAGTCGGGTAGGGGCTTAATATCTTTTTCTATAGGGTGAATAACAACCTCTTCGGGCTCCTTCTCAAGAGAGTTTACCGTCGTTACATCCAAATCGGCTTGAGTAAACACGGCTTCTTCCGCAATACACGGAAAAACAGCAAAACAAAAACTAAAAAGCAGCCCAAAGAGTTTTTTCATGTTATATCCTTTAGAAATTAAGAGATTTCGGTGTTCTCGGGAACGGAATTACATCACGAATGTTAGCAATACCGGTCAGTAACATCATCATACGCTCAAACCCGAGGCCAAAACCGGCATGCGGTACGGAACCATATTTTCGGGAATCTAAATACCAGCTGTAATCTTCCAATTTCATGCCAAGTTCCAAAATACGTTGTTGCAAGCGCTCATAACGTTCTTCACGTTGTGAGCCACCGATAAGTTCCCCAATTCTGGGAACAAGTACATCCATGGCAGCAACGGTTTTGTTATCTTCGTTCATACGCATGTAAAAGGCTTTAATTTCTTTCGGATAGTCACGAACAATCACAGGGCGCTTAAAATATTCTTCCGCTAAAAAGCGCTCATGTTCTGTCTGCATGTCAATCCCGTATTCCGGAGCATATTCAAACTTTTTACCGGATTTTTGCATGATTTCAATGGCCTCAGTGTAAGTAATACGGGCGAAGCTGTTATTTTTGATATTGTTTAAAGTATCCATCAAGGTTGGATCAACATATTTGGCAAAAAGCTCAATATCGTCAGCACAGTTTTCCATGACATCAGTCACACAATAGCGAACCATATCTTCTGCTAAATCCATATCGTCATGAATATCAGCAAAAGCCATTTCCGGCTCAATCATCCAAAATTCTGCGGCATGACGGGCAGTGTTAGAATTTTCAGCCCTGAATGTAGGCCCGAAAGTATAAATATCTCCTAATGCACAAGCGTACATTTCACCGTTAAGTTGTCCGGAAACCGTAAGATGTGCAGGTTTCCCAAAGAAATCCTCACTATAATCAATTTCTCCGTTGGGCAATCTGGGCGGATTTTTTAAATCCAAGGTTGTTACTTGGAACATCTCGCCGGCGCCTTCGCAGTCAGAACCGGTAATTAACGGGGTATGAACATACTTAAAACCACGCTCTTGGAAAAATTTATGAATAGCGTAAGAAAGTGCTGAACGAACCCTGAAAGCAGCTCCATATTTGTTGGATCTTGGACGAAGATGTGCAATTGTTCGTAAATATTCATCGGTATGTTTTTTCTTTTGCAAAGGAAAATCTTCCGGTGCAATACTGTAAATTTCAATACCTGTTGCAACCAATTCATATTTTTGATTGCCACCTTGTGATTCTACTAAAGCTCCTGTGACGCAAATAGAAGAACCGGTACTAATGGTCTTAACAACATTATAATTAGGAAGGTCATTTTTAGCAATAATCTGCAAATTTTTGAGGCAAGAGCCGTCGTTTAGCTCAATAAAAGAAAAATCTTTGGCATCGCGTCTGGTGCGAACCCAACCTTTAGCCAAAACTTCAGGTCTAGTCGTTTCTGATTTCAATAAATCAATAATTTTTGTTCTTTTTAACATTTTAAATACTTCCCTATTGATTAAATGTTGTTTTTAAAAGCAACGGTCAGTCTAAGACTTATTGTTTAAAAAGTAAACAAATTTATCTCAAAAATAAAAGGTAAAAGAATAAAAATTCATTTTTTATAAATTCGGCAAAACAATTAAAAAGCTAGATGTCCAGATCTTCAGCAAATTTTGCACGTTCTATAATAAATTTAAATCGTTGTTCAGGATCTTTCCCCATCAAACGCTCGACTTGTCTACGTGTCTCAAACGCTTCGTCACGCGCTTCCTCTGTGTTGGCTGTAGGTAAAGTTACTCTTAACAATACGCGATTATCTTTATCCATAGTCGTTTCTTTAAGTTGTAACGCACTCATTTCACCTAATCCCTTAAAACGGCTGATGTCCGGTTTTTGATTAGCCTTTGCTTTGCGCAGAATTTTATCCTTTTCATCATCATCAAGTGCGTAATAGTTTTTTCCCCCGAAAACAATTTTATACAGTGGTGGAGTCGCAATAAACAAATGCCCGTTTTCAATGAGCTTCGGCATATATTGATAAAAGAACGTCATCAACAAAGAGGTAATGTGTGCTCCGTCAACATCAGCATCGGTCATGATAATAATTTTTTCATAACGCAAATTTTCTTCTTTATAATTGTCTTTTGTACCACAACCTAGAGCCTCAATCATATCTTTTATTTCTTGATTTTGGGTAATCTTATCTAAGCTTGCGCTAGCTACATTCAAAATCTTACCACGCAAAGGTAAAATAGCTTGTGTCATACGATCTCGCCCTTGTTTTGCAGATCCTCCGGCAGAATCCCCTTCTACAATAAAAATTTCTGTATCTTCGGCAGCTGCTTTAGAGCAATCTGCTAATTTTCCGGGAAGACGAAGCTTCTTTGTCGGGGATTTACGATTTTGAACTTTTTCCTCTTTCCGTTTTTTACGCAAATCAGCTCTGCTAACAACGTATTCAATTAAAGCATCGGCATTTTCTTTATCGGAAGATAGCCAATGGTCAAAGGAATCTTTAACGGCCTTTTCCACTAAGCCAACTGCTTTTGTAGAAGTTAATTTATCTTTGGTTTGTCCTTGAAATTGTGGATCTCTAATAAAAACAGAAAGCATGATGGCTGCATCACTCAAAAAGTCTTCAGCCATAACGCCTGCAACTTTCTTGATGTTTGCCATGTCGGCATATTCCTTTAGGCCTCGCAGTAAAGCTTGCCGAAATCCTTGTTCGTGTGTTCCGCCTTGAGGCGTAATAACGGTGTTGCAATAAGAATTGCAAAAGCCTTTTTCATCCTCAGGCCAAGTGATTGCCCATTCAACCTTTCCTTCATCGCCGGCAAGATCAGCCTCTCCGGAAAACGGAGATCGGTTAATTGTGAGCCTGGTCCCAATCTGATAATTCAAGAAATCAAGAAGTCCGTTAGGAAAATTAAATTCAGTTTCTGTGGGAATACCGTCCGATTCGTTTAATAATTCCGGGGCGCATTTCCAACAAATTTTAATTCCTTTGAATAGAAAAGCTTTAGAACGAGCCATGCGGTAAATCTTTGCAGGAACAAACTTATTTTCACTTCCAAAAATTTCTTCATCCGGTAGAAATGTGATGCTTGTCCCACGGCGATTCGGTGCGTTCCCAACTAACATTAAAGGTGTTAGCGGTTTGCCACAAGAATATTCTTGTCTATACAATTTTTTATCTCTGGCAACTTCTACAATTAATTTTTTGGATAAGGCATTTACGACAGAAGATCCGACGCCGTGCAATCCTCCGGAAACCTTATAAGCTCCCCCGCCAAACTTACCACCGGAATGTAAGGTGGTTAAAATGACTTCCAGTGCAGATTTTCCTGGATATTTTGGGTGGTCGTCTACAGGAATACCACGTCCATTGTCAATGATGGTTACCGATAGATCCGCATTGACAATAACGTCAATTCTGTTGGCAAATCCAGCGACAGCTTCGTCCATAGAGTTGTCTAAAACTTCTGCTACTAAGTGATGTAAGGCTTGTTCATCCGTTCCTCCAATATACATACCCGGACGATGTCTGACAGGTTCCAATCCTTCTAAGACTTCAATATCTCGGGCAGAATACTCCTCTGTGACACTTGCAGTAGAATTTTCAAACAAATCGCTCATTTTTCCCTCTGAAACTTAAACAATATACATAAAAAAGTATAAAAATAAATCATTTTTCACAAGTAAAATATCAAAATCTTAAACAGAATTTTATCTCAAAATGGTTTGTTTTTCTATATATACTTTAGAAAATGAATGAATTTACGGAATATTTCCCCTTATTTTGAAAGAAAATTGAAATCACTATGTATTTATTAACTTTTATGTGTTAAAACATCTATAAATTGGGAAAATTAACTTTTTTAAAGAGGTAAAAATGCCTAAAGAACAAGCAATAGAACAAGAAAGCAGATACGATATATGCCAAAATGATGAAGGTGAAATTTTGATTATTATTAACGCACGTGCCGGAGGTCCTGAAGACCCTCGCTTTGTTTATGATGGTGGTGAAACAGCCCTCTTGTACCGAACTAAAGACAGCGCAGTTATTTTTGAAAAGATAGCTTTTGATGCACGGTTACCTTTAAAGTCTGTTAGTTCAATGCTTATTGTTGAAGTTGAAGATAATGATGTTGCAAGAGAATATGAAGTTCCTGTGCGCCTGGTTAAAAATGTAAAGGCTCTTATAAAATAAAAAAGATAGGAAGTCGACATGGAAATCAGTATTATAGTCGGCCTTATGTTTGTTAGTCTTGTTGGGTTGATGAAATTTTCAGCCCGTTATGATAGAAGCGTATCCTGGGGAATGTTCCTTTGCGGGGTATATGCTTTTATGCAATATACAAATTCAGCTTTTTCCAATGAGTTAAATGGCTTTTCTTTTTTATGGAATGAGACAAAAGTTGGTAATATTTATATCGATTTTACTTCACAAATTATGGTAATGCATCTTATTATTCCTGTCTTTTTTCTGTCTCTTCTTTCCGTTTTCAATAATAATATATACAGATATGAAGAACACCGCAGCGTGTTTAATGCGCTTCTTCTAACTAACGTTATAGTCCTTACAATGTTGGTATGTGCTCAAAATTATGTACAATTAATAACATCTGTTTTTCTATCGGATATTATAGGTTATGCTGTACTCAAGGATGTTGATTCGTCAAGACGATATGTTGTTTACAATTTTTTTGCCGATAGTTGTCTCTTTATGTTATTTTCTTTTGCTTGCGGGAAAGTTCACAGTTTGGAATTAGGTACATTATTTAGCTATGAACAGCTGGGAAAGTACAAAAATTTTATTAGCTTAATCATTATGTTAGCTCTTCTTGTTAAAGCTGGTTGTTTTTTGTTCCAAAGTTATCTGTTAGACGTGGCCAACCTTCGTTTTCAACGTTTAATCACAGTAAATTTATTATTCTCCCCATTGTGCGGTTTTCTCCTTCTGATAAAATTACATAATTTGATGATGCTCTCACCTTATTTTATGCCGATATATAACTTCTTCGCTGCTTTAAGTATAATAGCAGGCTGCCTGTTTTTCGTTTTATTGGATGATATTCGAAAAAAAATGGTTTATTTGAATATGTTTTTTTTCGGCTTGATTATGCAAGTGCTCGTTGAAAACGGGGTCGATTGGAATAATAATTTGTCAGCTTTGTATATCCTTATTTTCTTCTTCAACTTTTTGTTTTTTACAATCTATCTCTATCAAAACAGAGAAGTGTTAGTTAGTCGTATGCGTGGAATAGGTGGAATACATACACGGTCGCTTAAAATGATATTGATACAATTTGTCCTGTTAGCCAATATTGCTCTGACGGTTATTTGTCAAATATCTGCAAATTTAGGAAATACAAAGATTATTTATGAGGGAATAGGAATATTCTGCGCTATGGCTATAGTTCTTAATCACATTTACAAAACGGAAGTACTTTACATACATAAAAATATAAAACCTAATTTGGGAAAATTTGCTTCCTTTGTTCTAATGTTTGTTGTGTTGGGAATGGCAAGCGTATATTTTAAGGCGTATCAGTGGCAAAATTTAATTTTTATTATATTGTTTTTAATGGGGATAGCTAATAAGGGAATACATAAAACCGTAACAATGTATAAAAAATCTTACTTTTATGAGGGGGATGTAGGAAGACTTATCTGTAAATATTGTATCGTGATTCCTGTAGAATATACGAGTCGCTTATTGTGGTTAACAGTGGATTTTTTGTTGGCTGAAAAGACAATAAGTAATTTCTTTTTGTGGATAGATAGAAGACTTGTGAGCTGCTTTAATATCATTAATGTAAAAGGATATATGGCATATCTGTGGCTAATAATTTTAGGAGTGCTGCTTTTTGTTTTGGCTTTTTATAGGGGAAATCTGCTATGAGTTTGCTACTTCTTATTCTTATCCCCCTAATAGGTGCCTTGAGTGCTCTATTAACAAAGTCTGATCGTAATTATGCCATACACAACGTTTATAATGTAGCGAGTGTGAGTTTGGGAACCAATATTGCGGTTATTCTTTATATTTTTTCATTGGTGAATGTTGAAAAAAATGGCATTCAAATTGTTGAAAAATATATTTGGAATATGTTTCCCACTATAGAAATTTTGCTCGGAGTGGATATTTTCTCCTTGTTACTGTTGTTAGGTATTAATCTATCATTTTTTGTCGCAGGTATAACTATCCGTCATAAAACGGATTTCCCCAAAGCTCTTATATCCTCAGAGTTGTTGTTTATAGGATTATTAAACGGCTATCTTGTTTCTGCGGATATTTTTTCTTTTTATATCTTTTTTACATCGTTGTGCATGCCTGTTATTATTCTTATCAGTGCTTATGGAAGCCAGCGTAAAAAGAACTTTTTAGTGCGGTTTGGTTTGTACAATTTAGTTGGAATTCTATTCTTGCTATGCGCCATTATTCTTATTTATCAAATAAAAGGGAGTAATATCCCGCTTAACACGGTTGGTAATGTTACATATGCAAACGATATTATATATTTTATTTGGTTTGGTATCTTTTTTGCATTTATTTCTAAATTGCCGATATGGCCGTTCCATTATTGGATTGCAGCCATTAATTCTACTCTCAAAAATTCATTGGTGTTTATCGCCAGTAGTCTGTTACCTTTGGTTGGATTGTACGGATTTATCCGTTTTTGGCCTAATACCGTCCCTGTTAGCATAGGTAGATATTCATTTGTGTTAGAGTTTATTTGCATTACAACGATGCTTTTTGTTGCATTGGTTAGCCTTTGTCATAAAGATTTGCGATATAAACTTTTTGCTTATACTACGGTGTACTATCTGTTATATTTAACAGGGGTCTTTCTTCCAACCAGTATATTGAAATCAAATATTGGATATTCACTGTTTTCTTATATTATAATTGTAACGGTTTTGTCCCTTTTAATTGGTCATATTGAAGAAGAAAAGAAAAAATTAACCGTTTATGGAAATTCAGGAATGCTGTGCTATATGCCAAAAGTTTCTAAATGCCTCTCTTTATTTGTTCTTGCAGGTATAGGATTGCCTATAACCCCATTGTTTTGGAACAATTTTATCATTATTTCGGAAGTTTTTAATTATAATTTAGGCTTTGGCATATTCGTTATGTTGGCGCTTTTTATAGAAGCGCTTTCGTTGCTGGAAGAACTTTATCATATGAAAGATAAACATATTCAAACAACAGCTTGTTTTAATGTTGCAGATCTATCACAATCCCGTTTTATTATTTATATGGGAGTATTGGTAGTGCTGTTTTTCTCATTT
>CAYPIZ010000019.1:0-11071 GCA_964410935.1 uncultured Acetobacter sp.
CCCTTTAAGATGGAGAATTCGTCCACCTTATGCCTATACATTTCCTCATTCTCGCCTGTCAGACCTTGAAACTTCCTTGCCACAACATATTGCGGTAATTTGGCCTTGATAACGGAGAGATCTTGCCCCCACTGGGACGGCCTGATACGAATTTTTTTACCCTGCCCGGCAGAAACTTTCGGCGTGATCTCACCGGTATCCGCATCTTCAAAAGAGTCAAGCGACAAGGTAATGTTCTCCAATCCGTGCGGAACTAAAAACTCAATCGGTTCACCGGCTTTAATATAGTTGCGTACCTCAAAAACGGCATCATCCCCTTGCCATTCCACAATAGAACCGGCAAAAAGCCACTCCCCGAGAGTGCGCGTATATTCATAATTCTGGCTGATATTCGTAATCTTTCCATCATGGAAACCGAGACAATACCCGCGATTCTGTAAGGTCATCAAATCCGGCAGATAGGCGTTGTAATCCCAATGTTGCGGATCACGATAATAATCATCAATGGCCTGGCGATACGCACGGGCAACCACCGCTGCGTAATATTCCGTCTTGTTGCGTCCCTCTACTTTGAGCGAGTCCATACCGATACGCAAGAGGTCATTCAGGCGGGGCATAAGACACATATCCTTAGAGTTCAGCATATAGCTACCGTGTTCATCCTCCACCACTTCATAGAGTTCTCCCGGGCGAAAATCTTCTTCTAAAAGGTATTCAAAATTATGCTTGTTTTCGTCATTGATTTCCAGTTCACGGATTGTTCCGTCTTTGAGTTTTAAGTGCAACTTGTAGTGCCAACGACAGCAATGCGCACATTTCCCCTTGTTAGCGCTCCGATCTGCCAGGAAGTTGGAAATCAAACACCTACCGGAATAAGACATACACATTGCCCCATGCATAAAACATTCCAAAGCAATATCCGGACATTCCTTGCGGATTTCTTCCATTTCGCTAAAAGTAACCTCGCGCCCCAAGACGCAAAGTTTTGCCCCCATAGATTGCCAAAATTTTACCGTCTCGGCAGAACAAATATTCGCCTGAGTGGAAACAAAACGATTAAGTTCCGGCGCATGCTCTTTCAGATAATAAAACACCCCGGGATCTGCCACCAGAATACCGTCCGGCTTCAAGCGTTGTAAGGTTGCCACAAACTGCGGTAACTTGCGAGCCTCTTCGTTGTGGATATAGAGGTTCAACGTCAGATAAATTTTCTTACCGGCCTCATGCACCAAACGAATACCCTCTTCCAATTCTTCCAGAGAAAATTTAGATTGGGTACGCAAACTCATATCCGGCGTTCCGGCATAGACGGCATCTGCCCCATACAAGAGGGCTGTTTTCAATTTCACCAAAGATCCTGCCGGCAACAAAAGTTCTGCTTTATGCATTTTTATATCCTCATTTCAAAGTCATCTTCTTGGGAGTTACTTTTAACGCACCCAGAGGGGTAGAGTCAATCGTTATTTCATCAATAATCGGGAGATTGGTTGATTTTTCGTGCATAACCCAAAGGACAATCGGTTTATCCGCACTCACATCCCATAGAATATTGTCGTTATTGTCTTTTAGATTTTCAATAAAGATACCGCACTGCTGCATATCTTCCATGGCTTGCGTATAAAAACTATAACGTCTGGCTTTACTTTTATTCTCACTCACCACACGATAATGCTTTTTACCGTCATAGATCTCGCGTTTTAGCGCGCAACTCCCCGTTTTTTGAAACTGATGAACCAGCTCGGCAAACACCGTCTGCAAATCTGCGGAATCAGCCGTCTGCGGTACATTTTCAATTGCCGTTTCGTGCGTGGCATCATCTTTTGTGGAAATTCGTTTATACGCCTTACCCAAAGCATCATACAAAATCTGTTTTTGCCGTAAGTGGCGACTGGTCTCCGTAAAGGTTTCATATTTGAGCGGAAGCGTCTTATTTTTTTCAAACCGTCCCACACTGCGATATTGCCCTAAAAAACGATAGAGTTTTTGAAAAAGGTTTGCCGTTTCCACTTCGGAAACAATATCAAAATTCCCTTGCTTTTCGTTATACACAAAACGCACCGTCGCGGCATCAAACACCCCGATAGCAACGTCAAACTCTTCCGTCATTTCAACGGCATGCGTGTTAACATTCCAAAAACAAAGAAATAGAATTGATAAAAATATTTTTTTAGCCAAAACTTTAACCTTTCTTAAAATCCTTTTGCATAAACTTAATCCATAGAGCATATCATAAAATAAAGGAGTTAAATAATGGCTAAAAAAGTTTTGGTTTTAATGGGTGGTTTTTCTTCGGAAAAAGATGTCAGTATTGAGAGCGGTAAAGGGATTGCAAAAGCCTTAGCCTCCAAAGGTTACACCGTCGTTGAACACATTTTAACCGATGCTTATAAACTCATTGATACCCTAAAAGCGGAAAAACCGGATGTTGTCTTCAACGCACTGCACGGAAACTGGGGTGAAGACGGGACAATTCCTGCCCTCTTGGATTTATTGCAAATTCCTTACACCCACTCCGGCAGATTAGCTTCTGCCATCGGCATGGATAAATACATCACCAAACTGATTGCCGAAAATTGCGGAATTCGGGTAGCCTCTTCCCAACGGATGACCGCCGAAGAATTTTCTAAAAACGGCACATTATTTGACTACCCCTATGTGGTAAAACCCGTATCGGACGGCTCTTCCGTGGGGGTATTTATTGTGAATAACCGGGAAGATGCCTTAAAGGTAAAATACAAAGACAGCAAAACCGAAATTCTGGTAGAAAAATATATCAAAGGCAGAGAGCTCACCGTGATGTGTTGGAAAGGCCGCGCACACGTTATTACCGAAATCAAACCGAAAGAGGATTTTTATGATTACCGGCATAAATACACCTCCGGCGCTGCCACACACGTTCTACCGGCAGATTTGCCCCCCGAAATTTCGGAAATTTGCAAAGCTTATGCGCAAACCATTCACAACCGCTTAGGGTGCAAAACCGTTTCCCGCTCTGACTTCCGCTATAATCCGGAAGACGGCGTTGTCTTTTTGGAAATCAACACCCACCCCGGTATGACGGCTCTTTCCCTCGTGCCGGAACAAGCAAAATACATCGGAATTTCCTATGAAGATGTTTGTCAAACTCTGGTTGAGGAAGCCTCATGTCGACCGCTCAAAAAATAATTGTCGTTGCCGGGCCTACAGCCAGCGGTAAATCAAACTTAGCCCTCGCTTTGGCGGAAAGTCAAAACGGAGTAGTGATCAATGCCGATTCCATGCAGGTCTACAAAGATATTCCGATATTGGCTGCAGCCCCTACGGCAAAGGATACCGCTCGTGCACCACACCGCCTTTACGGTATTTATGATGCTTCCGTGCATTCCAATGTTGTGGAATGGCTCAAACTTTGCGAGGCAGAAATCAAACAAACCCTGGAACATAATCAAACCCCGATTGTAACCGGCGGTACCGGTATGTACATTGAAGCTCTGGTCAAAGGGGTCACCCCTATTCCGGAAACACCGGCTGCCATTAAACATCAAATCGGGCAAATGCTCAAAACCGACGGACTGGAAGCAATGTACCGTCTTTTGAACGAAAAAGATCCGGAAACGGCAGCTCGCCTCAGTGAAAACGATACCACCCGTATCCGCCGCGCTCTGGAAATTTTATATCACACCGGGAAAGGCCTGTCTTACTGGTACACTGTACCACTCATTGCCAAATTTGCACCTGAAGATTTTGTGACGGTCTACCTCAACACGCCACGCGATATTTTGGATATTCGCGCCCGTATCCGCTTTGATAAAATGATGGAAATGGGAGCATTAGCCGAGGCTGAAAAACTGATTGCCCGCAATCTTCCCGATTCGCTCCCGGCAATGCGGGCCCTCGGTGTACAAGAATTTAAATCCTTCTTCAAAAACGAATGTCTGCTACCGGAGGCCATAGAGCTTGCAAAACTCCACACCCGTCAATATGCCAAACGCCAAACCACTTGGTTTAACAACCGTTTTCAGGCAGAGTTTCGCTTTTGCGATTGCTTCAGTGAAGATAAAAATTTTGTAGATGTTATAAAAAAATCACTATAAAATACTTGCAAAATTGAGATTTTACCCTTAAAAGAGAAACAACTTTGTAATTCTAATACGGGAGATACCGATGTTTTTCCAAAATTTACTGGGCTTATTTTCTGCCGATATGGCCATTGACTTAGGAACGGCCAACACTTTAGTTCACGTTAAGGGTAAAGGTATTGTGTTGAATGAGCCTTCCGTTGTGGCTGTCAAAGATATCAGTGGCAAAAAAGAAGTTTGGGCTGTCGGCTCTAAGGCAAAACAAATGTTAGGGCGTACCCCTGGGGATATCCGCGCCATTCGTCCGCTGCGTGACGGTGTAATTGCAGATTTTGAAGCCGCCGAAGCCATGATAAAATACTTCATTGAAGAAGTGAATAACCGTCGTCGTTTAATCAGCCCGACAATCATCATCTGTGTACCGTCCGGTGCTACGGAAGTTGAAGAAAGAGCCATCAAAGAATCCGCCGTTAATGCCGGCGCCAAAAAAGTATGGCTGATTTACGAACCGATGGCTGCTGCAATCGGGGCCGGACTTCCTGTTAATGATCCAACCGGTTCTATGGTGGTTGATATTGGTGGTGGTACAACCGAAGTTGCCGTATTATCCTTGGGCGGAATTGTATATTCCCGTTCTATCCGTGTTGGCGGTGATAAAATGGATGCGGCAATTATTTCCTACATCCGTCGCAACTTGAATTTATTGGTTGGTGAAAGCTCTGCCGAACGGATTAAAAAAGAAATCGGCTCTGCCTGTGTTCCTGCCAAAGGGGACGGCCGCACTATGGAAATTAAAGGTCGTGACTTGGTTAACGGTGTGCCGAAGGAAATCGTTATCACCGAACGCCAAATTGCCGAAAGTCTTGCCGAACCGGTTATGGCTATTGTTGAGGCCGTTAAGGTTGCCTTAGAAAACACCGCGCCTGAGTTGGCTGCCGATATCGTTGATAAAGGCATCATGATGACCGGTGGTGGTTCTATCCTGTCCAATCTGGATACGGTTATTCGCAATGCAACGGGCTTACCTGTTTCTTTAGCGGAAGATCCTCTAACCTGTGTTGTTCGCGGAACCGGCAAAGCACTTGATGATTTTGATGAATTTCGTGGCGTTCTGTACGAATAAGTTTTTTCCTGAAAGGAAGAAAAATGAAACGTCAGCGTATCTTATTCCTCAAAGAAAATTACATTTTACGTATTTTAAAAAATTTCTTGATGACAGGGCTGTTTTTAATAGCCCTGCTCTTGATTTTAGTCCACAAGATTGACTTAGGCTTAATCTCGGGTATTTCCAAAGGCGTGTTATTTTTAACCGCACCGATTATCCGTACCGTCACTCTGCCGGCCACAGGGATAAGTGCCCTATACAAAAAGACAGCCGAAATCGTCAACATCCAACAGGAAAATGAGCGCCTCAAACAGGAAAATCAGGAACTTTTCTTCCTGAAAGACCGCCTGCGTGCCCTTTCTGCAGAAAATAAGACCTTAAAAAAACTTCTGCATCATACGGACCTTCCTGACGTCACCTTTTACACAGCACGCGTTATTGCCGAAAACGGCGATGCCTTCACCAATTCCCTCATTGTGTATTTAGGGGAAACCGCCCCTCTCATCAAAAGCGGTTATGCCGTTGTCAATGAAAGCGGGCTGATCGGTCGCGTGGATATCGTTAGCGGCAAATATGCCCGTGTTACGCTAATCACGGACATTAACTCAAAAATCCCCGTTATTTCGGAAAAAAGTCGGGACAGAGGCATTCTGACCGGTACCAACACACCGGAATTAAAGCTGATTTTCACCCCGCTACTGGCCGAACTTCACGTTGGCGACATTCTCACCACTTCGGGAGTCGGTGGTGGCTTACCGGCAGATATTCCCTTAGCGCGCATTCAAAAAGTCGGCATGGATAAAATTACCGCCACACCGCTGTTCAAGATTTCAGAATTGGAAATCGTCAAAATTATTGCCTTTGACATTCTCCCGGATGAAGCCACCGCAAAGGAGCTGGAATGAGAGAGACCTTCAAAACGCTGTTGCCGTTTTTAGGGGCTTATTTCGTTGCCCTGTTCAGCATCATTTTATTGGAGCTTGTATTTTACCTCCCCCGTACCAACGAATTTATGAATTTACTGCGCTCTGCCCCGGTTTATGCCGGTATCTACTTTTGGCTGAGCCAACGCCCCGATGCGTTCAATCTGCTTTCCGCCTTTATTATCGGGGGAATAACCGATGTTTTAACCGGTACGCCGCTTGGCATCAACATCATCACGTTTTTGGTGTTATACCTGATTTCCGCACGATTGTTCTTCCTTTTTAACATTCAAAAATTTTCCTATTCTTGGTTATTGTTTGCCCTGGCAACCTTGCTCACACTACTGTTCAAAGGGACTGCCTTAAGTATTTTTTATCGTCATTTTATCCCGCTCAACCCCTTATTGTTTGAGTTTTTTTTGACGGTGATATTGTACCCGCTTTTGGCCCGTGTTTATATGTTCATAGAGCTCCGCTTCATCCATTTGGAGGATCGTTATGAAAAAATCTAATCATAAACTACGGATTCTCCTCAAGCGCTCTTTAGTGATGTTCAGCATCAACATTTTTCTGATTTTTGTTTTGTTGGGAAGGCTCTATTTTCTGCAAATTTACGAAGGCGATCGCTATGCTCTTTTAGCCGACAACAACCGTATTTCTAAACGTTTGATTGCCCCACCCCGCGGCAGCATCAATGACCGTAACGGGATAGAGCTTGCCGCCAACAGTCAAAACTTTCAGGCATTACTGATCCCTGAACAAGTGCGAAATCTCAATAAGACTTTTGCGATTCTCACCCCGATTCTGAATTTGACTGACGGCGATATTGAACGTATCAAAAAAGATATTGCCCGCCACCGCCGTTTTGTACCGGTAAAACTCAAAGACAACCTCAGCTGGGAAGAAGTCTCCACCCTGATGATCAACAACCACCAAACCCCCGGGGTGATTATTGATGAGGGGCTGGTGCGTTATTACCCCTTCAAACAATACACTGCACATCCGCTGGGCTATGTCGGTTCCGTTTCGGAAGATGATTTGCAAAAATCGCCTGCGCCGTTGCTACAAGTCCCCGGGTTTAAGATCGGTAAATCCGGCTTTGAGAAAACGTATGATGAAAGTCTGCGTGGGACGGAAGGTTTCTTGGCCTCAGAGGTCAATGCTTTCGGCCGCATTATGCGTGAGATTGAAAAGAAAGACGGTATCAAAGGACAAGATTTGGATTTAACCATTGATATCCGCCTGCAAAAAATGGCATTTGATGCATTTGGCAAAGAAGCCGGCGCTGCCGTTGTGCTGGATGTTCACACCGGTGAGATCTTAGCTTTTGTTTCCACACCGTCGTTTGATCCCAATCTTTTTGTAGACGGTATTTCCCTCAAAAATTGGAACACTCTGCTTTATGATGAAAAGACCCCGCTCACCGACAAAGCCGTTTCCGGACAATATTCCCCCGGCTCCACCTTTAAGATTGTCGTTGCTTTGGCAGCATTAGAGGCCGGGATCATCACCGATCAAACCACTTCTTTCTGTTCCGGCAAGATGCAACTGGGCAATCACCTTTTTCACTGCTGGCGACACACCGGTCACGGAAAGCTCAACGTGGTTGAAGCCATCAAAAATTCCTGCGACATTTTCTTTTATGAAACCGCTCTCAAAGTGGGGATAGAACGCATTGCCGCCATGAGTCACAAACTCGGCCTTGGAGAAATTTATGACCTCGGGCTGGAAAACCAAAAAGCCGGGGTTATTCCTGATAAAAAGTGGAAAAAAGAGAAGCTGAAAGCTGCCTGGCAACAAGGTGAAACCGTCATTGCCGGTATTGGACAGGGCTATGTTTTAGTAACCCCGATCCAACTGGCAACCATGCTTGCCCGCGTGGTCAACGGCGGTTATGACGTAACCCCGACTTTCATCAAAACGGACACCCCGCCGGAGCTTCATTCTTTAAATCTCAAAAAAGCCAATTTAGACATTGTCAAACAAGGCATGTTTGAAGTGGTCAACGGTATTGGCGGAACGGCTGCCCGTGCCAAACTCAAATTAAAAGGGATACAAATGGGTGGGAAGACCGGGACAACCCAAGTCCGCCGTATCAGTTTGCAAGAGCGTGCCACCGGCATCAAGCGGGATGAAGATCTCCCCTGGAAATATCGCAATCATGCGTGGTTTATGGCCTATGCCCCACACGACAACCCCAAATATGCCGTTGCCGTTATTGTTGAACACGGGCGTTCCGGCTCCGGCGTAGCCGCCCCGATTGCCTCCAAAATTTTGGAAGCGGCCATAAAGTTAGACATTCGCTAAGGAGCTTATGATGAGCATTATCTTAAATCAGAATCAAGAACTCAGCCTCAAAGAACGTTTCTTAAACCTCAACTTTTTTTACATTGCGATCATTGTTTTTATTGCCTTTATCGGGTGTTCAACGCTCTATTCCGCCGCCGGAGGGAACTTGCAACCTTGGGCATTAAACCAAGCCGTTCGCTTTGCCATGGGCTTTGGCGTGATGATGGTTTTAGCCCTGCTTGCACCGGAATATTACTACAAAGCCGCCACACCGTTTTACTTTCTTTCTTTGGGCTTACTGGTCTGGGTAGACATTGCCGGACACACCGGTATGGGCGCACAGCGTTGGATAAACCTCGGCTTTTTCAAGCTCCAACCCTCAGAACTCATGAAGATTGCCGTTGTTTTGGAACTCGCCCGTTATTTTAGCAACGTCGGTTTAGAAAACATCCGCTCTTTGCGAGGGCTGATTATCCCCGTCATCATCACGGCCGTTCCGGTTGCTTTTATTATGCTTCAACCGGATTTAGGTACCGCCCTGATGATTTTGTTTTGTGCCGTAGTTCTGTTTTATCTGGCAGGGCTTCAGTGGTGGAAATTTGCCCTGAGTTTTGCTGCCGTTGCCACCGCTGCCCCGATTCTCTGGCATTTCTTACACGACTATCAAAAAAATCGTATTCTCACCTTTCTTAATCCGGAACGGGATCCGCAAGGGGCCGGCTACCACATTATTCAAGCTAAAATTGCCCTTGGTTCCGGCGGTTTGTTGGGAAAAGGCTACCTCTCCGGCACACAAAGTCATCTAAATTTCTTACCGGAAAAACATACCGACTTCATTTTCACCATGTTTGCCGAAGAAGCCGGCATGCTGGGCGGAGCCTTAATTTTGTTCCTCAACATCATCCTCATCACTTACGGATACTGGTTTGCCTTCCGCATTCACAATGCCAACTATTTCGGCAAAATGGTCATTTTAGGGCTCACCACCAACTACTTTTTATATGTATTCATCAACATTGCCATGGTAACGGGCTTACTTCCGGTAGTGGGAGTTCCTCTTCCGCTCATGAGCTATGGGGGAACAGTCATCATCTCCATTATGGCAAGCTTCGGCATCATCCTTTCTTTCTATGCCAACCGTGACCGGGAATTGAAAAAATAACCCCCACTTGAAAGCTCTGAAAAAAAGCATACATTCCTCAAAAAAAGGAGGAACACCATGCCGAAAAAAATTTTAACCTTGCTAACGGCTCTTTTAGGGCTTTGCTCTTGTGCAACCACGCAAAAATATGAAACCGTCCTCAACGGAGAACTCGGCAAAACCGCCCAAGAGTTGCAATCTTCCTGGGGAATGCCGACCAAAGTCAAAAAACTGTCAAACGGGAATGAAATAATCACTTACCTGACCGTCAATTACCAAGTTCTTCCCGACCCAAGCTATGATTTCAACAACGGTTTTCTAACCGAAGATGAGATGTTTTATCCTTTCACCTATGGTGGGTCTGCACTGCCCGTCGGGTCATACATGGGGGATGTGGTCACCGAATGGTGCAAAACCGATTTTTACCTCAAAAACGGTATCATAACATCCTGGCAATGGAAAGGAAATGCCTGTGTTGCCCTCTAGGATTTACGCTCTTTGCGTCCCTTGATACATGCTCACCAACTTATCAATTCCGTCACTTGGAATTTCTGCCACAACATCAGAAGCCCGAACTTTAGTCAGCCCGCGGCTGGAAGCGGAAAGTTGCTGTATGGTAGCCTGTTTCAACTTAAATTGCTCTGAAAATTTGCTTTTCAAGGTATCAAACAGGGCCGTCCGAGAACTCTCTTTTGTCTGCGTCCCGTTTTCCGCTGTCGGAGTAATACGGATACCGTTATCTGCCAGCATAGACGTAAACTTATTCAGAGAATCCGTCGTTAAATTGCGCAAAGCCGCCTGTTGCGGAGCTTGCCGCAAATAGTTCACCAACTTTGTCTTATCTTCTTTAGAAGAAAGCCCCTGCACATAACTTGCCAAATCTTTCTCTATCGCACTGATTTCCAAATCCGTTTCGGAAGTCTGCCCCCCACGAGCAGCCCGCTTTTGAGCACGGCTCAATTCTTTTACCAAATGAACCAAATATTTCTCCGGCTGATTATTTTGCCAATCCGTCGTAATTGCATCTTTATCACTTTCACGAGTCGCCAACCACGCAGCCAACTGAGCAGCCGTAAATTCCCCGCCATCGGCAGCCTGCAAAAGTTCCTCACGTTTTGCTCTGTTCTTCGTGAGTTGTGTTGCCGTTTCTGCACTGTACCCCATTGCCAAAACAGAAACACTAAAATCAATCAAAGCAGAGGTATTTTCCTCATCCTTCTGTGCGGTATGTGTTTCTTTTTCAATAAATTCGCGCGTTCCTTCCTGCCCGTTTAAAACTTCTTTAGGCAAAACATCCTGATATTTATTTTTAATCCACTCCGGGATATTTTTCCATGCATTATAGTGCCCGACATGGCGCACCAAAATGGTCGTTATCGTGCTGTCCGATACATCAGCAGAAGTTGCCCGCCGATAATCATCCGGATAATTCGCATATAAAAAACGCTCAAAATCACTTTCAATCTTAGACATGACACATCTCCGTAAATGCCTCTTTATACCATCAGTTTAACATAAAAACTTTCGTTACGCAACAAAATTCGGCAACAAAAAA